>JAGQOI010000006.1 GCA_020427625.1 Phycisphaerales bacterium
GATCCCCGCCGTCGGCGGCGACGAGGCCTGGGACCCGCGAAGCCCGACGAACCTCGAACTCGCGCGTCGGCTCGAACGGGCGGTCCGCGCAAACGGCGCCGTCCCCGCGACCGTCGCCGTCCTCGACGGCTCGATCCGCATCGGCCTCGATGACGCCGACCTCGCGCGACTCGCCCGCGACGAGAATGCCGCCAAGGCCTCGACCCGGGATCTCGCCGTCGTGCTCGCGACCGGACGGGCGGCCGGCACCACCGTCTCCGCAACCCTCTGCGCCTGTCGACTCACGTCGCCGCCGATCCGCGTGTTCGCGACCGGCGGCATCGGCGGCGTGCATCGCGACTGGGTCACGCATCCCGATGTGTCGACGGACCTCGTCGAACTCGCCCGGACGCGCTGCTGCGTCGTCTCGGCGGGTGCGAAGTCGATCCTCGATCTTCCGGCGACGGTCGAATGTCTCGAGACGCTCGGCGTGCCCGTCATCGGGTACGCGACCGACGACTTCCCGAGGTTTCATGCCGTCGGCACGAATGAACTCTCGACGCCGCTGCGGCTCGATACGCCCCGCCAGATCGCTCTGGCGTGTCGACACCAGTGGGAGACGCTGGATCTTCGCAGCGGGCTGCTCGTGACGAATCCGGTGCCGATCGCGGCGGCGGTGGACGGGGGCGCGATGGATGCGCAGGTGCGAGCCGCGGACGCGGCCTCCCGGGCGGCGGGCGTGCGTGGACGGGACCGGACTCCGGACGTGCTGGCGCGTCTGGCGGGCGCCTCGGCGGGGCTGCTGGAGGCGAACATCGCGTTGCTGGTCTCGAATGCGTCGCTGGCGGCGTTGATCGCGACGGCGCTGGCAGGCGGCTGATCGGATGCAAGCCGGCTCCGGATCGGACCGATAGGAGAATGGTGTTCGCCGGGACCGGACGCTTCGATCGGGACCGTTTCGAACGCTTGACACCGCTCATGATTCCTGCTGTAGTACGGTTCGTTCAGGAGCGGCCGTGACGACACGGGCTGTGTTGCCTGAACCCCTTTGCAACCGACACCTCCAGCCCATGCGGGCACCTTCCGACGCGGTTCGGCGGGCGTCTCCGGTCGGTTGATCTCTTCTCAGACAATCGAAGACCCATGACGACCCTGAGTGGTATCCTCGAGTTGCAGAACGGCAGCGAGGGTCGCATCCGCCAACTGGATGACGGCCTGGTCGCAAGGGAAGACGATCCGTTCGTCCCCCTCTCGCTCAACGAACAGTTCCCGTTGCGTCAGGGCCAGCAGGTGACGGTGAACGTCGTCTGCAAGAAGCCGCGCCGACGCCGGGGGCGCAAGAACCGCAATCCGCGCCCGATCGTCGAGGAGGTCCTGGACATCGAGGGCCTCTCGCCGGAGGACTACGCGAAGCGGAAGCCCTTCGAGGAACTGACCGCCCTCGACCCGCAGCCCCGGATGAGCCTGGAGTACGAGAACTGCCCGCCGGCCTGCCGGCTCATCGACCTCTTCTGTCCGATCGGCTACGGCACGCGCGGCCTGATCGTCGCGCCGCCGAAGGCGGGCAAGACGGTCCTCCTCCAGAACATCGCCTTCGGCATCAAGCACTGCCATCCCGACATCGAACTGATCGCCCTGCTCATCGACGAGCGCCCGGAGGAGGTCACCGACTTCCGACGCAACGTCCCGGCCCAGGTGCTCGCGTCGTCGAACGACCAGGACATCGAGAAGCACCTCGCCCTCGGCATCCTCGCCATCGAACGGGCGAAGCGGATGGTCGAGGCGGGCAAGGACGTCGTCGTGCTGCTCGACTCCATCACCCGACTCGGACGCGCCTTCAACAACTCGCGGAAGTACGGCAAGGGCGGCCGCACCATGAGCGGCGGCCTCGACTCCCGCGCCCTGGAGGTGCCCAAGCAGCTCTTCGGTGCCGCCCGCAAGGCGGAGGAGGGCGGGTCCCTGACGATCATCGGCACCTGTCTCGTCGACACCGGCTCGCGCGCCGACCAGATCATCTTCGAGGAGTTCAAGGGCACCGGCAACATGGAACTCATCCTCGACCGAACCATCGCCGAGCGTCGCCTGTACCCGGCGATCAACCTCGCGGCATCGGGCACGCGCAAGGAACACCTGCTCATGTCCGAGCAGGAACTCAAGACCGTCACCGCCCTCCGCCGACGCCTCATGAACATGCCGCCGCCGACGCAGATCGAACAACTCGTCCGGGCGCTCGAACGCTACCCGACGAACGAACTGCTCGTGAAGGGCTGACGCCGCGCGCGAGCGCGATCGACACCCCGCCCCGGTGGTTCCCGCGATCACCCGACCCGGGATCCGCGCTGCCTCTCCCCCCCTCGGGGTCGTATCTCTGCGCCCGGCGGCCGGTGCGTCGCGGCACGAGAAACGGGCTGCGATACGTGTCGTATCGCAGCCCGTGGGTCATTGATCAGGTGGACGATTCCCGCGGCCGGGACGGTCCGGTGTCGGGGATCAGCAGTCGCCCCAGTTGCCGAGGAGGATGGCGAGGTCGGCGGCGCCGACGGTGCCGTCCTTGTCGAGGTCGGCCTGCGGATCGTTCGTGCCCCAGGCGCCGAGGAGGATCGCAAGGTCGCCGGGCCCGGTGGTCTCATCGCCGTCGAGGTCGGTCGGGCAGTCGACGACGACGGTGCAGGACACGCTGACGGTGCCCGAACCGGTGGCTCCGCTCGCGCTGCCGATGCGGATGAGGTAGGGCAGGCCCTCGATGCCGTCGAAGGTCATCGACGACGTGCCGCCGGCGCAGTCCGTGCCGTCGTCGTTGCATCCGGCGATGAACGCGTTGCTCGGCGGGCAGGAGCCGTTGTCGAGGTACGCCGCGAGACGGGTATCGAAGTCGGCCGCGCCGCAGGTGGAGACGGTCACGACGCCGCTGCAATCGGGCGTGTAGTTGAACCACACGTCGTTCTGGATGGCGAGGCCGGTGCCTTCATCGCAGGATGCCGGGAGGTCGAGTCCGTCGGTGGTCGTTCCGTCGGTCGAGAACGCGGCATTGTCATTGAGGAAGGTCGCGTTCGCGCAGTCGTTGTTCCCGGGCGCCGGCTCGGGGACGTCGACGCGCACGTCGTCGACGTACCAGTTCGTGCTGCTGCCGCTGACGAGGGCCTGGAAGCGGAGTCGGAACTCGCTGTGGTATCCGTTGCCGGGCATGGGGACGCTGAAGAACTCGAAGTTCGACATGTCGTTGCCGTCGGACGTGATGGTCGTGACGTTGACCCAGTCGTCGGTCGCGGCCCAATAGTCGACCTTGAGCTGCTCACCGGCGTTGACGCCGATCGCTTCGTACCAGAACGAGATGGTGTAGCCGCTCTGGCCGTTCATCTGGATCTCGTTGGTGCGGATGTCATCGAATCCGAAGTCACCGAAGCCCTTGTTGAGTCGGAGCGAGCGCGTGCCGCTCGGCTCGTTCTCGGCGTTCGTCGAGATCTGCGCGCCGCGGTTGTAGATCCAGTCGACGGGTTGGAGGGAGTTGTCCTCGAAGTCGTCGAAGAACGGCGGCGGGACGCTGTCCACGCCGGGGGTGAGGCAGTTACGGGTGTTGCGGAACGCCTCGATGATGTTCTGCGAGGAGGTGCCGAACTTGAGGTTGGCGCCGGACACGCCGCCGCAGCCGCCGTTCGCGGAGCACATGATGTGGCAGCCGCTGCCGGAGCAGTGCGGCGAGTTCCAGTTGTGTCCGAGTTCGTGCGACGACAGCGAGACGCGGAGGTTGAGGTTCGTCGTGTAGCGGGACTCGACGATGCTGTAGGCGAGGCTGTTCGACGCGCTGCAATCGAAGCCGGACTCGTTGCACACGGTGCCGATCCAGGCGAGTCCGATCGTCGTGCCGCTGAGGTTCTTGCCGGTGAAGAGCTGGGCGACGTCGCGGGCGATCGAGTTCTCCGGCGCGGAGTTCCACTGGTTGCGGAACTCGCAGAGCAGACCCTCGGCGGTGAACTGGGTGTACGGGTCGGGCTCGGCCGTCCGGACGATGATCGTCGTCACCTCGTAGCTGATGTCGACGTCGCGTTCGTACACGACCTCGGTCACCATGAGGATGTTCTCGATGTCCGAGACGGTGTTGTTCACGGACCCGCCGTTGACGCTCAGGAAGTTCGTGTCGGCATCGCAGGCGATCTCGCAGATCTCGTCGCCCGCATCGGCCACGCCGCCCTGCGCCGGTGCCTTGCTGCCGTCGCCGGGTTCGCCGACCTGCCAGGCTCCGTCGTCGGTGACGCCGCAGCCGTGGATGCCGTCGTGGCGCGTCTGCTCCGTCGCGTAGACGACGTGCGCCATGCCCGTGGGATCCGAGCCCGGGACGAGTTCGTTGACGGGCTGCACGAAGTACTGCATCTCGTCCAGCAGGATCATCGCGTGCAGTTGGCCGTCGAGGAGCGAACCCGCGACCTCGGAGCCGGGCACGCCGTCGACCTGGCCACGCACGGTGCGCGGCGCGCCGACCTCGTAGGGGTAGAGATGACCGTCCGCTTCCTGCACGAGCACCTGGAACTTCGAGGAACGCATCGAGTAGGGGCTGAGATGGAGCACCACCGGCACGCCGTCCAGCG
Organism: Phycisphaerales bacterium; assembly: GCA_020427625.1. Taxonomy (GTDB): domain Bacteria; phylum Planctomycetota; class Phycisphaerae; order Phycisphaerales; family SM1A02; genus JAGQOI01. The sequence goes on from JAGQOI010000006.1 coordinate 4,563, forward strand.
ACAGCGCGACGTCGAACGGCGCGTCCGAGGTCGCCGGCAGCGCCAGGGCCTGGAGGCTGTAGTCGGCGAGCGACTCGATGTTCGGACGCGTCGCCGGCGCGGCGACCCGCGCGCGCGGCGCGGACGCAAACGCGGCCTCATTCGCGGCGCCGATCCACGTCGCCGCGACCAGACCGCACATCACCGTCCCGCTCGCAAGCAGGGCCGTACTTCCCATTCGGTTGATCATTCACACTGCCTTTCTCGTTGAACTCTGAACGCATCGTGCCGTCGCCCCCCCCTGAGCGATGGCAACTTCTCCGCCCGCGCGACGCCGGCGTGCGGCCGGGACACCCATCCCTGTTCGACACCTTCAGCGTCGTCGGGTTCTCTGGATGACACCAACTTCGGCAGTGCGTACACCGATGGTGCGACAAGCCCCCTCTCCAGGCCGCGCGCACGCAAAGCTCACGATGATTCTGACACATCGCCGGCCGATGTCAATGCTTCACTCGCCGGACGACCACGCCGCCGCCCGTCACAAGTGCAGCAGAATGGCCAGTTTGAAGGCGCCAGGCCGCATTCCAGACCCGGCTCGACCACGAAGCGGTCCGATATCCGGGCGTGCGTCGGCCGACCTGGCGCCGGCGCCGGCGGACGACCCCGGCGACCGCCGGCAACCCGATCGAGCCGGGCGCGGGACATGACCGTTCCCGCGATCGAAATCAGCGGCAACGACCCCTGCGGCCGCCCCCGGCCCCGGGCGTCGCCGCCGCTCTTTCGGTGCCCGGCGGCGTCGACACGGGTCGACC
>JAGQOI010000301.1 GCA_020427625.1 Phycisphaerales bacterium
CCACGGTCACCAGAAGGGCATCATTCATCGCGACCTGAAGCCGGCGAACATCCTCGTGGACTCGTCGGGGCGTCCGAAGATCATCGATTTCGGCGTGGCGCGGGCGACGGACTCCGACCTCGCGGTGACGACGCAGCAGACGCAGATCGGTCAGCTTGTCGGAACGATGCAGTACATGAGTCCCGAGCAGTGTCACGGCGATCCGCACGACCTCGACATCCGCAGCGACGTCTATGCGCTCGGCGTCGTCTTGTACGAGGTGCTCACGGGCGAGCTGCCCTACGAGTCGCCGGGCACGACGATCGCGCAGGTCACCGAGCAGATCTGCACCGCGCTCCCGCGACGCCTGTCCGTCGTGAACCGCGCGCTCCGCGGCGACATCGAGACCATCGCGTTCAAGGCCCTCGAAAAGGACCGCACGAAGCGCTACCAGTCCGCGGCCGACCTCGCCCGCGACATCGAGCGGTTCCTCCGGCGCGAGCCGATCATCGCCCGTCCCGCGAGCCTGCCCTATCAGTTCAGTCGCTTCGTCCAGCGTCATCGCGCAGTCGTGTTCGCGGCGTCGACGATCGTGCTCGTCGTCGTCGTCAGCCTCATCGCTCTCGGCATCATGCTCGCCGAGACCCGCGCCGCGAAGCAGCGCGCCGACAACAAGGCCCGAGAAACGGTGAAGGCCATCGAGGTCGTCGACGAGACGCTCAGCGCCGCGATGCCGCGCGATCAGCCGCAGCCGCTCATCGTGCCCGACGGACTCTTCACGCTGATGGCGAAGGCGGCGAACGACACGCTCGCGGACTATCCGACCGCCCAGGCACGGGTCAAGGAGATCGCCGGCCGCGGGTTCATCGAACTCTGGGAGTACGACCGTGCCCGCGCGCTCTTCACGGAAGCGCTCGCGCTCGTGCGTGAGGGCGGCGACGATCGCCTGCTCGAAGCCCAGATCCTCGGCAGTCTCGCGCGACTCGACTACAAGCTGCGCGATTTCGAGAAGGCCTGCGCGGCCTACGAGGCCCAGTTGCGCATTCTCGAGACCGAGCCCGATCAGGAGGACGATGAGGCCGACGTGCGCCTGAAACTCTGGACGGCGCGCGACTATCTCGGCGATGCCGACGCGGAGCGGAATCTCCTCGCGCTGGCGGAATCGCTCCGAACGTCGTCGTCCCAGGTCGGGTACGGACGCGCGCTCAACGCGCTCGCCCGAAGCCGACAGCGCCACGGTCACTACGAGGACGCCCTCCCGGAATTCGAACGGGCGTGGCGGACCGTTCGGGACACCCGGGAGGCGAGCCGCGACTACCGGGCCCGCAGCGCCGCGAACCTCGCCAGTTGCTATCTGGATCTGGGTCAGCCCGACGTCGCCGTGCCGCTGTTCGAACAGGCCGTGACGTTCTTCACCGAACAACTCGGTCCGGTGCACGGCGATACGCTCGCGCGGCGGTACCTGCTCGCCCGTGCGCGCTACGACCTCGGCGACGCTCCCGCCGCCGCCGCCGTCTGCCGAACCGCCCTCGACCAGATCGCCGCCACCCCTGCACTCTCTCGCGCCCGCGTCAGGTCCGAGCGCCTCGATCTGCTCGGCCTGTTTGCGCTCGTGCGGATCGAGGACGGTGATCTCGACGCCGCGCGACCGCTCGTCGAGGAATGTCGCAGGGGTCGCGGCGAGCCGGCGAGCGACGTCTTCGTCGACGACTTCTACGAGCGCATCGTGCTCGGTCGCTGCCTGCTCGCGCTCGGCGATCGCGCGGGTGCCGCGCTGTACCTGAAGCAGGCGCACGACTTCCTCGTGACGTTCCGCGGGCCGGAGGACCGGTATGCGGTGATGGCCGCCAACGCACTGGCGGAGGCGACGTCGGCGCCGTGAATCAGGCGATCGCGCGTCGGCGCAGCAGCATGCCGCCGCCGACGACGAACGCGCCGATGAGGGCGGCGGTGACGGGCGTCGACATGAGCGGCACGGACGTCGGCGCGCCGACGCCGGCGCAGCCGGTGAGCACGATCAGGTAGTCGCCGGTCTCGCCGAACTCGTTCCAGGCGGTGATCGGGCTGAGTCCGCCGGGACCGTCCGGTCCCGAGATCTCCGTCTGATCGGGCACGTTGAAGATGGGTCCTTCGTCGCTCGACGGGTCGTTGTTGAATCCCGTGATCGCGAGGAGGTAGTTGCCCGGGACCGACACCTGCGCGCCGGAGCCGTCGTTGGACATCGGCAGGAGGCGCGAGAGCGGATCGCCGACGCTGACGTCGTCGTTGGCGAGCAGACCGGTGCCGTCGATGCTGAAGAGCCAGAGCTGCGTGTTGAAGGTCGAGTTCGGCGCGACGGTCTGCGCCGAGAACCCGGCGGGATCGACGATCTGGATGACGTACATGTCCTCGAAGTCGGCGCCGGCGAGCGGGCCCGAACTCAGGCAGCCGCGGATCGAGCCGAGAAAGCCCGCGATCGCGACCGGCTGCGCGCTGAACGGAAACGAGCCGGCGTCGGTCGTGCAGTCGGTGTCCCAGTCGTCGCCGGCACGGGCGGCGGCGCCGACGGCAAGGGCGCCGATGAGCGCGGCGACAACGGCGGATCGTGCGATGGCCATGCGTTCGTCCTCCTCCGGGCACGTCCGGTCGTCGACCCGACGTCCACTCGAACAGCGTACCCGATGGTCCGCGGTTTTCCACGAGAAACCATGGAGCGGCGCGGATCGGGCAGGGTGCGGGATCGCCGGTATACTTCGCCCCCATGTCGCTCATCGTCACCGGAACCATCGGGATCGACACCGTTCACACGCCGTCCGCCGCCGCCGAATGCGTGCTCGGCGGGTCCTGCGCCTACTTCGCCGCCGCCGCGTCGTTTC
>JAGQOI010000302.1 GCA_020427625.1 Phycisphaerales bacterium
AGGACCTGCATCACTGAGTCCGACGTTCAGCGCGGCCGCCGCGCCGTCGCCGCGTCGGGCGCATCGCTCCCGTCACCTCACGGCCGCCAGTCTGCCAGCAGCATTGCCAGATCCCGCGGCCCGACGACGCCGTCGCCGTCGATATCCGACGGCAGATGCGGCGAATCACCCCAGTCCTGCAGCATGATCATCAGGTCCGCGGCGTCCACGCGACAGTCGATGTTGAGATCGGCCGGCCCCGAGTCGATCGGCGTGAGGAGGTAGCCCGCCTGGTAGACCGGTGCACCAAGCGGGAAGACGGTGGCATATCCCGCAATCTGACCGCGATCATTGATCGCCCAGGCGTGCTTGAGTTGGATGTCGAGTCCCGGGACGGGGACGATTCGGTTGTCGAGGTCGATGATCTGGCCGTCCTGCCACAGGAACGCGGCGTTCACACCTTCGGCCTTACCGACGATCTGCCCGGCATCATTGATGTCCTTGACTTCGATGTCGTCCTGGCCGGGAAGGTCATCGAGGATCTCCTGAGTCTGCCTCGGCGGGTGGCGATGAGGGCGACCGCGCCAGCTTCCCCCGGGAGTTCTACGAGACTGCCGCTCGATGCCTGCGCGCGACATCGCATGAATACCGAATCGCCCGACCGACCGGCGCTCAGGGCTCGGCCGCAGAGCAGGTGCATGGCCGCCGGGATGAGGCGACTCCGTGTCCAGCCGCGTGTCAGGGCGGGCGTCAGGTCGCGCGTCAGGGAGCGCCGGCGGTGGATCCGCTCGGTGCGCCGACGTTGACGGGTGACCGGCGTCACACCCCGTCGCGGGCGTAGCCGAAGGCGCCGACGCTGGGGATGACGATGACGAGGGTCTGGCCGGCGTCCTCGACGGTCGCGAGCTGGCTCGGCACCTCGGGGTCGGCGAAGTCGATGCCGATGAGGTTGTCCACGAGGGCCCAGCGGAAGGGCGCGCGGGTCGACGCGCCTTCCTCCGCCGTCCCGACGACCTCTCCGGTGCCGTCGGCGCGGAATCGGTAGCCGGGCAGGACGCCCTCGCCGGCTTCGAGCGTCACCCGCCAGGACTCGCGGTCGCGGTCGTTCATGATCTGGTACGGACCCTGTCGCGTGAGCGTCTTGAGCGAACGATCGACGTCCAGACGCCAGGCGCCGACGAGCAACGCCCGAATCTCGGCCATCGACGGCCCGGTCGTCGTCGCGCGCGCATTCTTCGACTTCTGCGGGCCCGTGCACCCGCCGGCGATGAGCCCGCCCGCGAGCAGAAGGGCACCGATGAACACACGACATCGCATCAGATGGGTCTCCTCGTCGCACGGTCCAACGCACGACCGCCCGGTTCATTGTCGGTCGAACGGATCAATCGCCTCCGAAGTCGACCGGCATCCACTCGATCCACGCCCACGCGAGGGCGACCGATGCCGTCAGCCGCACATCCGCCCAGTCCCGCACCGCACCCGGACGGGCCAGACGCAGGCCGACCGTCGTCAGGACGGTCGTCGCCGCGAACACCAGCGCGACCCGACGACCGATGAGTCCCGTCAGACCCGCGGCGACCAGGATCGCGGCCGCGACGGCGTGCACGAGCATCGCCGCCCGCCAGGTCGTCGCGACGTCGGCGACGTTCGGGACGGTGCGCGTGCCGTACGCGGCGTCGGCCGCGGCATCGTCGAGGTCGCACAGCATGGCATCCGCGAAGACGATCAGCGCGAGCATACCACCCACCGCGACATCCGCACCGAGATTCGCGACGATCGGCGGCCAGGCGGTGACGAGGCCGAGCGCCATCGCCGCGAGACCGGCCCCGACGATGAGGTTCTTCAGGACGAGCCGATCCTTCGGGCGCGGGCGCCGGGCCCCGGTTCCATAGGCGAGCATGCCGGCGTGCGCCACGACGACGCCGAGCGGCGCGAGCGGATGCACGAGCCACCCGACGCCCGCCGCCGCGAGGGCGAGCACGACGACCGCGACGCGCAGCGCGTGTCGATGACGGCGGACGAAGGCGTGACGGGCGGGATGCGCGGCCGCGTCGGCGGGATCGTCGTACCGATCCGCCGGCTTGACGCGATCGAGCAGGTAGACGCTCATCGTGAGCAGGAAGGCGGTCGCGACGGCGCGGGCGTCGAGTGGCCGGTCGAGCAGACGGGCGGCGACGACGACGGCCGCGGCGCTGTAGAGCGCGATCCAGACCGCGAGGAAGCCCGCGCGATCGAAGGCGGCGCGAAGGAGGAGCGCACCGCGGGCGGCGGCGACGGTGGTCACGCGTCGATCATAACGGACGTGGATCAGCGCCGAGCGCCGGTCGCCTCGATCTCGATGGGAAGCATGATCATCGTGTTCGGCGCGGCATCGGCGAGCAGGGTCCGCAGCGCGCCCTGCACGATGCGATACTGCTCGAACGAGTCCGCCGCCCGGGACGCGGCATCGAGCGGCGCGAGTCGGGTCGTCGAGCCGTCGAGCGCCCGCAGTTGCGCGAGGAGGGCGTTGAGGCGCGACGCCGGTACGCTGATCGTGTGCGAGGCGCCGTGGGCCGAGAACGCGAGCTGCGCCGGCGTCGGGGCGTCGAACCGCCGGGCGCCGACGAGATGCCGATCCGTGCGCCCGGCCTCCGGCAGGTCGGCCTCGGTGAGGTCGAGCAGGTCGGACCAGTCGACGGTTGCACGGTCGTGATCCGCGTGCCCGAGATCGGCGACGGCCGGGCGATCGGCGCGGCTCCGCACGCGGTCGAGCAGGGCGAGACGTTCGGCTTCGTCGAGGGTGAAGTTCGACACGAGGGCCGCGCGGGCGTCGACGTCGGCGACGAACCGCTCGGCGGCGTCGTGCAGGCGCGCTTCGAGCGCGGCGGCGGTCCGGGCCGGGGTGGTGATGACGAGTTTGAACGGCGCGGCGACGAGGGTCGGATCACCGTGTGCCGGGGCGCCGGGCACGTCGGCCGCGGCGCGGACCTCGGGAATGATCGTCGGGCCGTGATGCACGATGATGGTTCCGGCGGGCGGCCAGGCGGCATCGGTCGCCTCGCCGTCGGACGGCTCGGCGCCGGGATCGGCGGCGGGACCGGCGTCGGCGCGCAGCGTGTCGGCGTCGGGGACGGGACGGCGTTCGGGATCGGGAGCGCGGGCCGGATCGACGTCGGGACCGGGGGTCGCCTCACGGTCGAGGCCGACGGCGGCGAGCAGGGTGACGGCGGTCTGCCGCCCGGCGGCGGTGAAGATCGTCGCCGCGGCGGCGCCGCCGAGGATGACGGCGACGCTTGCCGCGATCGCGAGTCGGCGCCACTGTCGTCCGCCGGCGTGACGGGTCCGGACGGGGGCGGGCATGGGCGCGACGAGCATGGGTCGGGCGACGAGCGCCTCGAGTTCGGCCAGCAGATCCGCGGGCGTGTGCGGATCGGGCAGGGCGCGAAGGGCGGCCCGGTCGCGGATGACGGCATCGACGAGGGCGAGGAGGCGAGGATCCTCGTCGGCGAGCGCGGCCCGCAGCGCGGCCGCGTCGGCGGCCGGCAGTTCACCCTCGATGAGAGCGAGGAGGTCAAGCTCGTGAATGGACTGGCTCATCGGTCGAACACCCTGTGTCGTCATCCTGCATCGGTCGGTCGCGCCGTGACCGGGGACGTTCCCGGTCAATGTTCCCGGGTCAATGATCCGGGCCGGAGGCATCGAATTCGCGACCGCCGATGCGTTCGATCGCGTCTCGGAGGGCTGAACGGGCCCGAAAGAGCCGGGACTTCACCGTTCCGACCGGCGCATCGAGGACGTCGCCGATCTGCTGATATTCAAGCCCCTGCATGTCCCGGAGCACGAGGATGGCCCTCATCTCCGGATCCAGCCCGTCCAGTGCCCTCAGGAGGAGGTCCTGGTCTTCATCCCGTTGGACGCGGGTGCCCGGGCCGGGTTCCCGCGGATCCGTGATCGTTCCTGACCGGGGCATGCCGGTGAGGCCGACGGCATCGTCGAGGCTCTTGTGGATGCGGAGTTTCTGTTTGCGGAGGTGGCTCAGGCAGCAGTTCATCGCGATCCGGATGATCCAGGTGCTGAGTTTGGCGCGTCCGGTATACGAGCCGAGTCCCTCGATGAGCTTGACGAGGGTGTCCTGGGTGAGGTCGCGGGCGGTCTCCGGGTTCCGGACCATCCGCAGGCAGACCGCGTAGACGCGGTGCTGGTACGACACGAGGAGTTCGCGGAGGGCGTCGGGATCCCCGGCCTGGCTCGACTCCAGGAGCTGGAGTTCGCGGAGCGGCGAGAGCCTCGCCGCCGACCCCGGTCGCGGGCCGTCGTCGTCGGGGAAGCGGGATGGAGCGGAGCCGAACGCGGTCACGTCATCCTCACGATCGCAGTACGATAGTCGTTCGGGTCGGTTCCCGCGCGGCCGATTCGGATGATCGACCGGAGCGCGCCCGCACGTTGGCCCCATGACGACACACGACGGATATCGCTCCCCCCTCGAAGCCCGCTACGCCTCGGTCGCGATGCGGTCGATCTGGTCGGCCCAGCGCAAGCACTCGACCTGGCGACGGCTCTGGCTCGCCCTCGCCGAATCCGAGCGCGAACTCGGGCTCGACATCAGCGAGGCCCAGATCGCGGAACTCCGGGCCCATCTCGACGACATCGACTTCGAGGCGGCCGCGGGTCACGAGCAGCGATTGCGCCACGACGTCATGGCCCACGTCTACGCGCTGGGCGAGGTGGCGCCGGCGGCACGTCCGATCATCCATCTCGGCGCGACGAGCCAGTTCGTCAACTGCAACACCGAGCTCATCCTCCTTCGCGACAGTCTCTCGCTCATCGCGGGCAAGGTCGCGGCGGTGATCGACCGGCTCGGCGTCTTCGCGACGACGTACCGCGACCTCCCCACCCTCGGCTTCACGCACTACCAGCCGGCCCAGCCGACCACCGTCGGCAAACGGAGCACGCTGTGGGCGTACGACTTCGTCCTCGCCCTCGAGGAACTCGAACACCGCCTGTCGACGCTGCGCTTCCGCGGCGTGAAGGGCGCGACGGGCACGCAGGCGTCGTTCCTCGCGCTGTTCAACGGCGACGCGGCCAAGGTCGAGCGCCTCGACGAACTCGTCACCGCCAGGATGGGCTGGCCCGTCGATCGACGCTACGCCGTGACCGGGCAGACCTACCCGCGCCTCGTCGACGCGCAGATCGTGAACACGCTCGCCGTCGTCGCCGCGGCGGCGCACAAGACGTGCACCGATCTCCGCCTCCTCGCCAACCGCAAGGAGATCGAGGAGCCGTTCGAGCCGACGCAGATCGGCTCGTCGGCGATGGCGTACAAGCGGAACCCGATGCGGTGCGAGCGCATCACCGGCATGGCCCGCTTCGTGATGACGCTCGCCCAGAGTCCGCTCAACACGGCGGCGACGCAGTGGTTCGAGCGCACGCTCGACGATTCGTCGAACCGGCGTCTCGTGCTCCCCGAGTCGTGTCTCGCCCTCGACGGCGCGCTCGACGTCATGCGGAACGTGACGGACGGCCTCGTGGTCTACCCGGCGACGATCCGCGCCAACCTCATGGCGGAACTGCCGTTCATGGCGACGGAGGACCTCATGATGGCCGCCGTCCGGCGCGGCACCGATCGGCAGGAGGCGCACGAGGTGATCCGCACGCACAGCCAGGCCGCGGCCGAGCGCGTGAAGCGCGACGGTGCCGCGAACGACCTGCTCGACCGTCTGCGGGCCGACGCGATGTTCGCGGGCATCGATCTCGACGCGGTGATGGACCCGTCCCGCTACGTCGGTCTCGCACCGCAGCAGACGGATCGCTTCGTCGAGACCGTCGTCGAGCCGATCCGCGCCCGGTATGCGTCGCGGGATCTCGACGCCGTCGAGCTCAAGGTCTGACTACCGCGCCTCGACGACGACGGGCACCACCACCTCCGCGCCGTCGCGCCGCAGCGCCGCTCGCACGGATTGTCCGGGCGCGAGCGTCCTGAGCATCTCGGAGAACGCGCGAAGGTCGGCGAGCGCCGTGTCGTCGATGCGGATGATGACATCGCCCGCACGCACGCCGGCGCGAGCCGCGGGCGAATCGGGAACGACGGAATCCACCCGCACGCCCTCGCCGCGATAGTCGAAGTCGGGCACCGTGCCGAACGACACCCGCCGCCCGCCCTCGCCGGCCGGCGCGCGGGCGGTCGCGACGCCGTCGATGCGCACGGTCAGCGGCTCCTCACGATCGAGCAGGTAGACGATCGCCTCCTTCACGAACGACGCAACGGTGACGAGCCCGGCGTCGTCGACGAGGTCGATCGTGTCCGTCGGTCGGTGATAGTCGGCGTGCGCCCCGGTGAAGATCTGCACGGCGGGAATGCCCGCGTCGATAAAACTCTCCTGGTCGGAACCGCCGACCCGCGCCGCGATGCTGCGGCTGCGGATGCCGGTGACGAAGCCGACGCCGCGGAAGATGTGCGGCCACTCGTCGGCGGTACCGGTCGCGTGAATGCTGATCTCACCGTCCCCGAGTCGTCCCACGGTGTCGAGGTTGACCATCGCGCGAAGGTCGGCCGCGGGCAGCGTCGGATGCGCGACGTAGAAGCGCGACCCGTGCAGGCCGCACTCCTCGGCGGAGAAGGCGACGAAGACGATGGTGCGTCGGCCGGCGCCCTCGGCGGCGAGGGTGCGGGCGAGTTCGATCATCACCGCGACGCCGCTCGCGTTGTCGTCGGCGCCGGGATGGATGCGTCCCTCGTCGCCCGCGTGCACGTCGGGCCAGCCGGCGCCGAGGTGGTCGTAATGGGCGCCGAGGACGACGGACTGCGTCGCCCAGCCCGGCTCTTTGCCGCGGAGGGCACCGACGACGTTCCGGGCCGTCGTCGGCCGTCCGTCGGGACCGACGGGCACGGTGAACGTCTGGAACCATGACCCGTCGTCGCCGCCGGGTTCGAGCCCGATGGCGGCGAACTGGTCGGCGATGTACTGCGCCGACGCGTCGAGTTCGGGCGTGCCGAGCCCGCGCCCGCGTCGTTCCGGCGCGGCGAGCCACGCGACATGCTCGTGCAGCGTCCGTCGCGAGAACACCGGCGGCAGTTCCGCGAGCGCGACCCGCGGATCGGCGGACACCGTCGCCGGCGCGTGCGGATCGAGACGCGCGACGAGCGGCGAGTCGCTCACGTCCCACTGTCCCTTGGCGATGTTCGTCGGCTCATCGCCCTCGAACGCGACGTAGGAATACTTGCCGTAGTGCGGGAGTTTGCGGGCGAGTCCGGCGAACGCGTCATCCGGCTCGACGGAGATCCAGCCGATCGCGCGTTCGACCTGATCGGGATGTCGACGAATGACGACCACCGTACGATCGTCCACGGGCACGGCATCGTCGCCGAGGGTGACGTGCGAGCCGCGGGCCGTGACATGGGCATCCGGATCGAACGCGAGGATCGCGTCGGCGAAGCGGTTCGTGCGACCGAGGATCCATGCCGCGCGATCGGCGGGCAGGGCGTCGAGGTCGGTGTCGAGCACCATCTCGATCGCATGATCGCCGGTGGTCCAGGCGGTCATGAGGTCACGGTACGCGTCGAGGTTCGGCGCGCCCGACGGCAGGACGGCGAGGATGGACGGTTCGCCGAAGATCTGTCCGATCGAGCACGGCGTCTCGCGCGGGTCGAGCTGTCGGAACACGTCGAACATGGGGTCGACGGCGACGACGGCGGGCCGCCCGTCGACGGTGCATTCGAACGGCTGCGTGCGTCCCGTCATCTCGACCGTGAACGCCGTCGGCCCGGACGACGTCTCGACGACGACGGGCACGGACAGCGTGAACGGCGCGTCGTCGTGCGTCTGCTCGATCGAGCCCCGGACGGTGAACGTCGCCGCTCCGTCGGCCGCGGCCTCCACGCCGTCGATCGTCAGCCGGAGGCTCGGCGCGCCGGGGCGCCGGACCCACTGCGTGAAGAAGTCGCGCAGGTCCTCGCCGGTGACGGACTGGATGCTCGCGCGGATGTCGTCGAAGGATGCCCGCGTCCCGCGGCGCGTGCGGTAGAAGTCGACCATGCTCCGGCGGAACGCATCGTCGCCGACATGACGGCGGAGCATGTGGAACATCATGAGCGCCTTGCCGTAGCCGACGGCCTCGGTCGCGGCGCTGTGTCGGTTGCGGAACTCGGCGAGCGGGAAGTCGCGTCCTTCCTTGACGTAGTTGCGATACTTCTGGAGCGAGTTGCGGCGATACTCCGCGCCGCCGCCGCGCTGCTCCTGGATGAGGTGATCCGCCATGTAGGCCGTGAGGCCTTCGCACCAGTTGCCGGACGCGTAGTCCACGAAGACCGAGTTCCCCCACCAGTTGTGCAGGATCTCGTGCGGGTACGACGAGTGCAGGATGAACGGCAGGCGGATGACCTGTTCGCCGAGCAGCGTGAACGACGGCATGCCGTAGCCCGTCTCCCAGAAGTTCTCGACGAGCGCGAACTTGCCGTACGGGTACGGACCGATGAGCTGCCGGTACATCTCGATGTACCGCGCCGTCGCGTCGAGGTACTTGCGCGACAACGCCTCGTCCGGCGCGTGCAGGTAGACGAGCACCTCGACCGCGCCCGCCGTCTCGCGCTCGACGACGAGCGGGCCGCCGACGAGGTAGACCTGTTCGAGGTCCGCGGCCGAGTCCCAGCGCGCCCGGCCCGGCGCCGCGTCCGACGCACCGTTGCCCTGGCTGATGACGTGCCAGTCCGCCGGCGCCTCGACCTCGACGGTGAAGCGAAGCATCTCGTCGCCGAACCGCGCGACCCACGACGTGCCGCCGTCGAGATACACGCCCTCCGGACCGATGACGCCACGCGTATCGCGCATCCCGCGGCTGTACTCCTCCTGCTGATCCCCGAGCCCGTAGTCGACGACGCCGTCGTAGACGAGCGACAGCACGCCGCCCGGCGGCGTCGACGCCAGTTCGTACCGCACGTCGTCGCCGTCGGACTCGCCCGAGCGGCGCACGGCCGGCGTGCTCGACGTGATCGTGAGCGCGGGATTCAGCGTGAACGACGCGCCGGCCCGCCGCAGTGCCGGCGGCAGCGCGATCACGTCCGTCACCGCGAGATGATGCGTCGCGGGATCGAGCGTCACATGCAGATCGTGGCCGACGACGCCGATCGGCGCCGCGGCCGGCGTCGTCGCGACCGGCAGATCGCCGCCGCCGAGACCCGGCAGCCAGCGAATCGTCATGCGGTCCGCCGCGGCGCGGGTGAGGCGCTCGAGCCCGCGCATCGTCGCGGCATCGGCGCAGAACGCGGCGGGCACGATGAGGACGTTCTTCCGACCGGACGATTCGAGTTCGTCGAGCAGTCGCGGCAGGGCGCGATCACCGGCCGCCGCGTCCGTGCGGGCGATGCGCACGCGATGGAAGCGACTCGTCCGGTTGAGCGGGTCGTTCTGCTCCAGCGCCAGCCACGCGCGCACATCGGCCTCGGGCGCATCCGGCGCGAGCACGAGCACGGTCGTGCCGCCGAACGGGCCGGGACACCGCGGGAGCGCCTCGCCGACGGTGTCGGGATGGATGGACGCCGCGAGCACGGCGCGGCCATCCTCGGTCGTCGGCGCGTCGGCCAGCACCGCGACCGGCTGGCCCGTCGCCGCCGCGTGCCGCAGTCCGTACAGCCGCGCCCAGTGTCGCGCCCGCGGCGAATCCGCGTCGACGACGAACACGGCCGGCGTCGCCTCCCCGGCGGCGACCGGCGCGGGATCGAGCCCGAGCGCCTCGCGCACGCGGCGTTCCTGGTCTCGATCGCGCTGCGACGCATCGTCGGTCGCGCGCTCGATCGCGCCGGGCAGGCCGACGGCGGCGTACGCGTCGAGTTCCTCGCGCCACCACGCCTCGTCGGCGTCGGCGCCGACGACGGTCAGGGTCACGTCGGGACGCGCGTCGTCGCTGCGGTACTCCGGCAGCGGGAGCGGGAAGTCCTTGATGCCCGCGTATCGTCGGGGTTCGAACGCGACGGCGCGGGCGTCCATGCGATCACCGAGCAGCGCGATGGCGGCGACGACGGTTGCACCCGTGCCCTCGCCGGCGATGCAGACGCGGGCGGGATCGATCGGCATGTGCCGCGCGAGATACGCCCAGGCGCGCTCCGTCGACGCGACCAGCGCCCCGAGGTCGCCCGCGAACGAATCCGGCCAGAACCAACGTCCGCCCTCGCTGAGATCGTCGAGCAGGGCGCGATACGGCGGCTCGAGCACCGCGACGGCGACATCGTCACCGAGTCGATCGCGCCAGAGATCGAGGCCGTCGCGGGCGGTGAGTCCGTCGTCGCCGAGCCAGATGAGCAGCGGCACGGGCGTCGCATCGCTCGCGGTCGGCGGCACGTGCAGTTGGTAGTCGAGGGTCCGATCGAGCGCGACCGTGTACGCGCCTTCGTTGAGGTCGGTCGCGCGCGACTCGGCCATGACGACGAAGTCCGCGACGGGGGTTCCGTCCACCTCGACGACGCTCGGGTTGCGGGTCGGGTTGATGTCGACGGTGAGGACCCGGGCGTCGGGGCGGCGGATCTGGAACTGGCGCACCGTGCCGTCCCAGTAGGCGCTGTGGAACCCGCCGTTGACGTGCAGGACGGCGGCGCCGGGATGGGCGTCGAGGGCGCTGGCGCAGGACTCGCCCATCGTGTTGTCCCACAGCGTCTGCGTCGACGTGAGGCGCCGGTCGTCGCCGCCGCCGCCCATCATGCCGACGTGCCCGCGGATCGCGTTGTCGACGCGGCGCCAGTACGCGGGCGTGTTCGGATGCAGTTCGGCCGGCGCGGCCCGGCGCTGCTCGGGCGTCAGCGTGTCGAGCACGCCGAGTCCCTCCATCGCGATGCGCCGCGTGAGTGCGCGCGGGATGTTCGACCCGACGACCGGGAGCCCGTCGCGCCGGGCCCGTTCGATGAGCGGGCGATACGCGCTGCGATACTGCGCCCACGGTCGCGCGCGGGCGAGGAACGTCGCTTCGTCGATCGTGCCGGCGACATAGGCGTCGAGGGCGGGCTGGACGTCGCGGTCGAACATCTCCATGGCGAGGACCACGCGTCCGCGCCGACGCTGGAGGAGCCCGTCGTACACGGCGAGTTCGACGCGATGGGTCGTCTCGTCGACGTGCGTCTCGCCGAGGAACACCGCATCGGCGTCGGCGAGCGCGTCGAGCATCGCGTCGAAGGTCGTCGGGGCGCCGGTGCGACCGTCGAACACGGCGACCGAACGCTCGATCGGAGGCGGCGCCCACGCGGGGTCGGACGCGGCGACGCCGACGGCAACGGCGCCGGCGAGGAACGACGCGATCGCAGCGGACACGGGATGATGGCGCATGAGCAGGGCCTCCGATCGAACGGGAGATGCAGATCCCCGGATCATACGCGGGCCCGGCGCGCGGTCGCGGAATCCGCAGGCGCGACGGTCCGGCCGGTCCGGCGGCGGTCAGGTCGCGACGTCGTCGACGTCGGGCGCGAGGCGCGAGATGATCTTCGCGCCGACGGCGTCGCCCCAGACGTTGACGGTCGTGCGGCACATGTCGACGAGACGATCCACGCCGATGAGCACGCCGACGGCGGCGAGGTCGAGCTTCGCGCCCGAGGCGCCGAGACTCGTGTTCACGGCGGCGATGACGACGACGGCCATCACGAGCCCGGCCGAAGGCGTCCCGGCCGCGCCGATCGCCGCGAAGGTCGCGGTCACGGCGACGACGAGCAGGTGGCTGAACTCCAGATCGATCCCGTACAACTGGAAGAGGAACACGACGGCGACCGCCTCGTACAGCGCGGTTCCGTCCATGTTGATGGTCGCGCCGAGGGGAAGGACGAAGCCGGACGCGCGGCGGGAGCATTCGCCGTCGGTGCGGGCGTTCTCGATCGTCACCGGCAGCGCCGCCGCGCTGGAGTCGGTCGCGAACGCGACGAACAGCGCCCGCCGCATGCGCCACAGGAACCGGTACGGGTTCCGACGCGTGAGCAGGACGAGGACGAGGGGCAGCACGACGAGCGCATGGATCGCCAGGCCGCCCACGACGACGCCGAGGTAGCGACTCAGCGGGCCGGTGAGCGTCTCGAGCCCGATCGAGCCGACCGCGTACACCATGAGCAGGAACACGCCGACCGGCGCGGCCCACGTGATCCACCGGACCACGATGAGCAGCGCGACGTACAACGCCTCCAACACCTCCGCCGCGCGGCGCGTCGTCCTCCCTCCGGCAGCCAGCGCGAGCCCGAGCAGCACGCCGAACAGGATGACGCCGAGCGTTCGACCCTCCGACATCTCGCGGGCGAGGTTCGACGGCACCACCTGGTCGAGCATCGACATGAACGTCCCGCCGACGCCCGGCTCGGCGCCTTCGGGGGACGGCGTCTCCTCGGACGGCGCGGCCGGCCCGACGAGCAGGTGCATCGCAGGGTCGGCGTCCGGGCCGCGGACCCTCGCTTCGCCCGCGGCGAGCAGCGCCGGACGTTCCGCCTCCGGCACGCTCTTGCCCGGCTCGAGCGTCGTGACGAGCACCATGCCGAGCGACACGGCGAGCACCATCGTGATGAGGTAGTACAGAATCGTCGCGCCGCCGACGAGCCCCAGACGCGACGGACTCGCGACACCGTAGACGCCCATCACCACCGCGAGGAACGCGAGCGGCACGGCGACGAGCAGCAGCGGCTTGACGAGCACCAGCGTGCCGAAGACGAAGCTCCAGTGCGCCGTCGTCAGCGGATCGTCGGGCACGTGCAGCAGGTCGCCGACGAATGCCCCGACAATGAGGCTGACCAGGATCAGGATCGACGCCACACCCTGCTTCGTCATACGACGCACAGGGTACTCCATCCGACCGGCGAAATCACGGTCGAGCGCCGAACCGACGCTGCCAGATCGACAGCGTCAGCAGGGCGAACAGCCGGTGTTCGTGACGGGCCCGGCCGGCCAGATGCTCGTCCAGCAGACGCTGCACGACCGACGATGCGATCGGCAGCCCGCCGAATGCCGCGGGATCGCGCAGGGTGTCGCACAGCAGCGTCCGCAGACCGCCCGACGACCGGAACCACTCGCCCAGCGGGACCGCGAACCCCATCTTCGGCCGCTCCGCGATCTCCGGCGGCAGGTGACGACGGGCCAGGCGGCGCAGCACGCCCTTGCGACCCTCCCGCATGAGCACGCGCCGGTCCGTCGCCCGCGCGGCAGCGACGACGTCCCGATCAAGAAACGGACATCGCACCTCCAGCGCCACCGACATCGATGCCGCGTCGACCTTCGTGAGCATGTCGCCGGGAAGCGACCCGCGCAGGTCCGCATCGCGCAACGACGCCGCGGGATCGTCGCCGAACGACGCCGTCACCGGATCCTCCACCGCGCCGCCGGTGAGCGCCGCGATGAGGTCGAGCGGACACAGCGACTCCATCGCCAGCGGCCCGAGCACCGACGCGTCCCGCGCCATGCCCGCGAGCCGCCCGAGCTTGTGACGACGCGACTTCGGATGCGCCGCGGCGCCGAACGCCCGCGGCACCCGGCGCAGCCACCCGTACCGACGCGCGAGGATCGAGGCCGCGAGATACCGCTCGTAGCCGTAGAACAACTCGTCGCCGCCGTCGCCGGAGAGCACGACGGTGACATGCTTCCGTGCCGCGCGGCTCACCCAGGTCGTCGGCAGGATCGAGCTGTCGCCGAACGGCTGGCCGAGTTCGTGAATGATCGCGACGAGGTCGGACGCGGGATCCATCGCGACATCGAGCGTCGTGTGATCGGTGCCGAGGTGCGCCGCGGTGCGCGCCGCCGCGCCGGACTCGTCGTAGCGCGCATCCGGCATGCGCACGCTGAACGTCCGCAGCGCCGGCAGGTGACGCGACGCGAAGTGCGCGATCAGCCCGGAGTCGACGCCGCCGCTGAGGAAGCATCCGAGCGGCACATCGGCTTCGAGTCGGCGCCGGACGGCGACGTCGAGCCGCGACTCGAAGTGCGATGCGACCTCGTCCGGCGATCCCGACGCGCCGACGCCGGACGCGCCCGACGGCGACGGCGGCAGCGACGGCGGGAGGGCGACGACGGTGCGTGGCCGCGCGAACGCCGTCACGCCGGCCGGGGCGTACCCGAGTTGGAGATAGCGCTGCACCCAGCGTCGATCCGGCGCGAACGTCTCGCCGACGGCGCGTCGACCGACCTCGGCGACGGACGCGGCATCGGAGCCGATGACCTCCAGCCGCCCGGCGCCGACGGGCGTCTCGAGGTGGTGGAGCGGCTTCTCGCCGAACCAGTCTCGGGCGGCGTGCAGGGTCGCGGCGGCGCGATCCCAGACGACGAAGGCGTACATGCCTTCGAGTCGCGCGCCGAGCCCGGTCCCCCATTCGCGCCAGCCGTGAACGAGGACTTCGGTGTCGCTGTGATCGGTCGTGAACCGGTGTCCGGCGGCGGCGAGTTCGGCGCGGAGATCGCGATGGTTGTAGATGCAGCCGTTGAACACGACGGCGACGAGGTCTTCGGCGTCGGAGCGGCCGCGCGGCGAGACCATGGGCTGCGCGCCGCCGTCGCGATCGAGGATGGCGAGTCGCCGGTGGACGAGGGCGACGTGGATCGTTCGGGTTCCGTCGGGTCCGTGCTGATCGACGCGATCGCGGAATCGGCCGCGTCCGTCGGGTCCGCGGTGGACGATGCGGTCGTCGACGACATCGAGCCAGTCATCGGGAATGGCGGGTCCGTGGACGGAGAGGATGGCGCCGAGGCCGCACATCGGCGCAGCGTAGCAGGCGACGGCGTGGACGGTTGCGGGGAACGTCGGGGTTGGGTAGTGTCCGGAGCGGTCCGCGCCCGGGCCGCTTCATCCATCCCACGAGGTTTCCGATGAGTGACGACACCCGCGCCGCGACGCCGGCGGCGAACGACGACCAGATCTACGTGCCGGCCGCCGGAGAGAGCCAGTTGACGGTTCGCGCCGTCCTGACCGGGTGTGCGCTGGGGGCGGTGATCGCGTCGATGAACATCTACTTCGGTCTGCGCACGGGCTGGTCGATCGGCGGCTCGCTGATCGCGGCGATCCTGGGGTTCGCGGTGTGGAACACGCTGCGGACGTTCTTCGGCGTGCGTCCGTACTCGGTGCTGGAGACGAACATCACGCAGACGGCGGGTTCGGCGGCCGGGTCGATGACGTCCACGGCGGGTCTGCTCGCGGCGATCCCGGCGCTCGGTCTGCTCGGCGTCGATCTGTCGTACTTCGAGCTCACGTTGTGGGCGCTGGCGGTGGCGTATCTCGGGGTGTTCTTCGCGGTGCCGCTGCGGAACCAGATGGTGGTCGTCGAGAAGCTGCGTTTCCCGACCGGGACGGCGACGGCGAACACGATCGTGTCGATGTTCGCCAACGGCGCGGAGGCGTTGGCGCAGGCGCGGGCGTTGCTCGGGATGGGGATCGCGGCGGGCGCGTTGACGCTGCTCGCGTACTTCGTGCCGGTCGTGGGTCATCTGCCGGGCGCGTGGTTCGGCATCGCGGGTCTGTGGGGGTTCTCGCTGCTCATCAGCCCGCTCATGACGGGCGCCGGCATTCTCATCGGCCCGCGCATCGGCGCGTCGCTGCTGGCGGGCGCGATCGTGAGCTGGGGCATCGTCGGTCCGTACGTGGGGCGTCAGGGCTGGGTCGCGGGGGACGATGCGTCGATCATGTCGTACGCGACGGGTCCGCGCGGGTGGATCCTCTGGCCGGGCGTCGCGATCATGGTCGCCGACGCGCTCACGCAGCTCGCGCTGTCGTGGAAGACGATCCTCGCGACCTTCAGGCGCCGCGGCGCGAGCGCCGAGGCGCTGGGCATGGAGGATGCGTCCGAGAGCGTGCCGAACTCGTGGTGGCTCACCGGGCTGGCCCTGGGGTCGACGGCGACGGTGCTCGTGTCCTGGTACGTGTTCGACATTCCGCCGTGGATGTCGGTGATCGCCATCGCGATGTCGTCCGTGCTCGCGATGATCGCGGTGCGGTCGACGGGCGAGACCGACATCAACCCGATCGGCGGCATGGGCAAGGTCACGCAGCTCGTCTTCGGCGGCATCACGACGGCGCAGGGCCAGGTCGCGGCGCAGGCGATGACCACCAACCTCATGGCCGCCGGCATCACCGGCGCCGGCGCCTCGCAGGCCGGCGACATGATGCAGGACCTGAAGACCGGACGCATGCTCGGCGCGTCGCCGCGCAAGCAGGTCATCGCCCAGTGCGTCGGCATCACCGCCGGCATCCTCGTGTGCGTGCCGATCTACATGCTGTTCAAGACCGCCGGCGAGGCGGACCCGAACTTCGCGATCGGCACGTCGACGAACGTGCCCGCGCCGGCGGCCCAGGCGTGGAAGGCGATGGCCGAGGTGCTCTCGAAGGGCTTCGACGCGATGCCGACGAACGCCATCTGGGGCGTCGTCGCGGGCGGCGTCTTCGGCATCCTGATGGCGATCGCGAACAAGTCGGTGTCGCCGCGGACGCGCCGCTTCATGCCGAGCGGGCTCGCCTTCGGCATCGCCTTCATCGTGCCCGCCTACTACTCGATCGCGATGTTCCTCGGCTCGATGCTGCTCGTCGTCTGGCATCGCATGTCCCCGAAGCACTGTGCCGTCTTCGCCATCGCCGTCGCGTCCGGTCTCATCGCCGGCGAAGGTCTCATGGGGGTCGTCACCGCGATCCTCACGCTCTTCGGCATCCAGGGCGGCTGACCGGCCCCGCGCGCCGCGTCCGGACTGGTACACTTCCCGTCGACCGCCGGGCCGACGACCCGGCGACGTGGGAGGCCTGCATGTCCAGCGTGAACGACCCCCGACCCGACGAAGCGCCCGGCTTCGTCGCCGACCTGTTCCAGACCCGGTACCGCGAGGTCACCTGGGCGGCGCTCATCCTCGCCGTGTTCATCGGCGTCATCATGAACGCCGCGATCACCTACGCCGGACTCAAGATCGGCTTCACCATCGGCGGATCGTCGATCGCGGCCGTCGTCGGGTTCGGCGTCCTGCGGGGCATCTTCAAGCGCGGCTCGATCGTCGAGACGAACATCGTCCAGACCATCGCCTCCGCGGTGAACACGTCGAACTCCGGCGTCATCTTCACCGTGCCCGTGCTCTTCCTCATCGGGTTCAACCTCTCCATCGGCGGGCCGGACTTCTGGCTCATCACGCTCGCCTGCATCGCCGGCGCCTTCCTCGGCACCGCGTTCATCATTCCGCTCCGCAAGCAGATGCTCGACATCGAGCGCCTCCGCTTCCCGAGCCCGACCGCGGTCGCGGCGATCCTCAAGTCGCCCGGCGCCGGACCCGCCAAGGCCATCGTCCTCGTCATCGGCTGCATCCTCGGCGCCGTCATCTACCTCCCCACCGGCCTGCCCGCGATCCGGACCGCCGCCGACCTCGCCGACCTGCCCGCCCTCGTCGAGAGCGAACGCATCAGCGAGGCCGACGCGACGCGCACGCGGACGATCAGCGAGTGGATCGACGCCGAGGCCGCGCCGCCCGCCGTGACCACCCGCGGACGCATGCTCGAGGAACTCGACGACGCCGTCGCGAACCTCGCCCTCGCGCCCACCGACCGACGCGAGGACTTCGAATGGCGCGTCGACGAACTGAAGGACGAACTGAAGCGCACGGCGAAGGATGTCGAGGGGTACAACAACGAACTCTGCCGAGCCGCGCACCGCGCGGCGACCGGCGCCGACGGCGCGACCTGGGACGATCTCCGCAACCGCGCCTACGGCTGGGCCGGCGATCCCGCCTGGGGGTATGCGGACCTCGATCTCCGCCTGTCGAAGGAACGTGACGAGACCGGACGTCTCACGGTCCGGGTCGATCGTGACGACAACGGCCGGCCCGATCTCGTCGTCGCCGACGACCGGATCGACGTCGGGCGCATCCTCGGTCTGCCCGACCAGTACCAGTTGCTCTTCGCCATCGCGCCGTTCGCGCTCGGCGCGGGATACCTCACGGGACGGGCCGGCCTCATCGTGCTCGCGGGCGGCGTGCTCGCGTTCTTCGTGCTCAATCCCGTCGCCTACAGCATGGGCTGGGTGCCCGCCTCGCTCCGTGCCGACGAGGTCGCCGGGTACGCGGTCGGCGCCTTCAACAAGCCGCTCGGCATCGGACTGCTCCTCGGCGGCGCGATGATGGGGGTCGTGTTCGCGCTGCCGGCGATCAAGGAGGCGGTGAAGTCGATCAGCGCTGCCGCGCACACCCCGGGCGGCGGCGACGAACTCGGCATGAAGACGCTCGGCACGCTCGTGGTGCTCGGGTTCGTCTTCCTCTTCTCCGCGGCGTGGTTCATCACGTCCGAGCCCATCAACCTCCCGACCGGCTGTCCCGTCACGCACAAGGAGGTCAGCGTCGATTCGCCGACGGTGTCCTATCGCGGCTACGAGATCGCGGTCGTCGACGCCGGCGCGGAGACGACCTGGACCACCGCCTGGACCGACGCGGAGCGCGACGGGTACATGGACGGTCTGCACGCGAAGGCGGGCTGGCTCGCGTCGATGCCGATCTGGCTCAAGTCGCTCATCATCGCGATCGTCGGCGCGCTGTGGATCTGGTTCGCGGGCATCATCATCTCGCAGTGCGCGGGCATGACGGACTGGTCGCCGATCTCCGGGCTCGCGCTGCTCACGGTCGTCATCGTCATGCTCCTGGCGGGCACGGGCGCGGTGGTCGGCGCGGTGCTCATCGGCGCCGCGCTGTGCGTCGCGATCACGCTCGCCGCCGACATGATGGGCGATCTCAAGACCGGCTACCTCGTCGGCGCGAAGCCCCGGCGACAGCAGGCCGCGGAACTCGCGGTGGTGTGGATCGGACCCGTCGTCGCGATGTTCACGATCCTGCTCATCGCGAACGCGAACCTCGCGGCCGGCGGGCCGGCGATGGGCACGGGCGCGCCGCTCGGCACGACCGCGCCGCAGGCCCAGGCGCTCCAGACGATCATCACCGGCATGCAGGGCGGCGAGATGCCCTACGCCCTGTACGGCGGCGGCGCGCTGCTCGGCGCGCTGCTCGGCCTCGGCGCCTTCCCCGGTCTCGGCGTGCTCGTCGGACTCTCGATGTACCTGCCGTTCATGTACATCTCGACGTACGGCGTCGGCTGCATCATCAACATGATCGTCACCCGCGTGAAGGGCCGCACGTGGGCCGAGGACTGGGGCGTGCCGTTCGCGGCCGGGCTCATCGTCGGCGAATCGATCCTCTCGCTCGTCATCAACGGCATCGTGCTCCTGCGGGGTTGACCATGAAGGTATTCGCACTGCTCCTCATCGCCGCCTCCATCGCCTTCGGCGCGATCGCCGCGACGACGGCGTACACGCCCCGACTCGACACCATCGACGCGAAGGACGGCCTCGAACTCGCCGCCGACGTCGGCGTCGTCGAGGCCGACTCCGGCGATCCGCGCGACCGCACGCCGCTCGTGACCGTCGTCGAGGGCAGGACCGTCCGCACCGTCGTGCTCGACGAGGCCATGCTCCAGACCCTCCGCGACGCCAACGTCGAACGCGTGCGCGTGAAGTCGTTCGACTTCGCCCGCTGGGACCTCTGGTGGCTCTTCGCCCTCGCCGTCGGCGGACTCCTCGTCGGCGCGGCCATCATCCGGATCGAGACCCGGCGCGTCACCGCGGCTCACGCGACGACCGGCGCCTCGAGCGCGGGATCGCCGGAACAGCATCTCGCCCAGGCGGCATCGCTGCTCACCCGACTCCATGACGACCTCGCCCGCACCACCGGAACCGAGGCCCGGATCGAACTCATCACCTCGCGCCTCGAACAGGTCGAGTCCGACTGCCTCCAGCCGTTCGTCGAGACGCGACCGATGATCATCGGCCGGCGCGGGCTGGCCGGCTACGCCCAGATCATGGACCGCTTCGCCGCCGCCGAACGACAACTCTACCGAGCCTGGTCGGCCGCCGTCGACGGCGTGATGGAGGAGTCCACGATCTGCATCGCCGAGGGCCGGCGCGTGCTCGACGAGGCGATCGAACGTCTGCGCGGCTGACCGTCGCGCGGCTCAGCGCAGCGGGACCTTGCCGTCCTGGACGAGGCGGAGGATGAGGGCCGCGGCGTCCTCGGCGGGTCGCTTGTTCGCGAAGCGGATGCAGACGTGGCGCAGCGCCTCGTTCTGGATCGCGGCGTGCTTGGAATCCTGAAGGTAGCGCGACGCGAGACTCACGATCGAGTCGGAGCCGCCGATGTGCGGAATGAACTCCGGGCAGATCTCGCGGTCGGCGATGATGTTCGGGAGCAGGCAGTACGGCGTGCGGAGCAGGACCTTCGAGAGGAGCCAGGAGATGACGCCGGTCTTGTAGACGCCGATCATCGGCTTGCAGTGCCGCGCGATGTTCAGGGTGACGGTGCCGGAGACCGCGACGCAGAGGTCGCTCCAGGCGATGGTCGCATCGACCTCGGCGGTGGTCATGTGGAGTCCGGTGGGGAAGACGCGGACCTTCTTGCGGATGAGGCGGGCGATGTCGCCGTTGGCGGCGCAGATCACGCCGGCCATGCCCGAGTGCCGGGCCTGGAGTTCGGCGTAGATGCTGATGAGCAGCCGGATGTTGCGCCGGACCTCCTGGGTGCGGGAGCCGGGGAAGATGCCGAGTCGCGGCGCCCCGGCGGGGAGTCCGTGCATGCGCTCCTTGAGCGCCTTCATGTCGAGTTCGCGGTTGATCGCGGGATGGCCGATGAACTTCGCGGGGATCGTCCGCTCGCCGAACCACTGTTCCTCGAACGGCAGCACGCAGAGTACGAGGTCGGTGAGCCGCCGCAGCTTGTTCGTCCGCCAGCGTCCCCAGGCCCACAACTGCGGCGCGTTGAGATGGACGATCCGGGCGCCGCTCTTGCGCATGAAGGCGCAGATCGGAAAGTTCGCCGCCGGTGCGTCCACCGCGACGTGGGCGATCACGCGGAACTGCGACGACCAGCGCCGGATCCGACGCTGCTCCCGACGCGTCGCGAGGACGTGACTCAACGCCCCCAGACCCATCGCGCCGTCCGCGGCCGTGTTCTCGATGAGTTCCGCTCCCGCCGCCTCCATCTTCGGACCGCCCCAGGCGAAGATGCGCACCCCCGGCAATTCCTTGCGCAAGGCCGCGATGACCGGCGCCGCCAGCGCGTCGCCGCTCGGCTCGAAGGCGGTGAACAGCAGGGTCGGTCGCGCGGCCTGATCGCCCGGCGGCGCCGGGTCGACCTGCGGTGTCGGAACGGTCTTGTCAC
>JAGQOI010000303.1 GCA_020427625.1 Phycisphaerales bacterium
CACGCGTCCGCGTGATCCGGTTGCCGCCGGATGGCGTCCCGGTACGCGCGATCCGCTTCGTCGATCCGGTCCGTGCGGGCCAGCAGGTCCGCGAGACTCACCCGCGCGTCGACGGCGCGCGGATCCAGATCGATGGCGATGCGGAGATGCGACTCGGCCATCTCCAGTTCCGCGGCACACTCCAGCGTCCGTGCCGCGACGTGATGCACGCTCGCGTCGTGCGGCCAATGTTCGAGGGCTCGCCGCGCCTCCGCCGTCGCGACGCGAATCTCGCGGCGATCGAGCAGCGCGTCGATGAGCGTCACGGCGGTCTCGGCGCGTTCGGGATCGAGGGCGTTCGCGCGACGCAGCGCGCTCAGCGCGTCGTCCCAGCGATCGACGCGGCGCAGCACGGCGCCGAGCGCGCTCCACGCGATCGCGGACTCGGGGGCGAGCGCCGTCGCACGTTCGAGCGATTCGATCGCGTCGACGTGTCGCCCGAGATGCGCCAGCACGGTGCCGCGCATGAGATGATGGTCCGGCTCGTTCGGTTCGCGACGGGCGGCTTCGGCCCACGCGTCGGCGGCCTCGTCGAGGCGCCCCTGGCGTTCGCGCACGAGGGCGAGATCCACCCAGGCGCGCACGAAGGTCGGCAGCGTGACGGTCGCCTGCGCGAAGGCCGTCGCGGCGTCATCGAGTCGTCCCGCGTCGATGTCGAGTTGGCCGCGGGCGTGCCACGCGAGCCCGGGCTGGTCCGTCGCCTCGATCGCGCGCTGCACGAGGGCCATCGCTTCGTTCGGGCGACCGTCACGGGCGCACAGGAGGCCGAGCAGGCGCAGCGCTTCGTGGTGGCGGGGATCGGCGTCGAGCACGGCGCGATACGCGCCCTCGGCGTCGGCGAGCGCGCCGGCCTGGTGCCGCCGGACGCCCCGGACGAAGTGGTCGGCGGTCGCGGTCATGGCGGGGAACTCCGGGACGGGGGGGTTGCGGGAGAGGTATCGACCGATCCGCGCGGCCGCCGAAGCGGAAGTCGCCGACTTCTTATCGGTCGCCTCGCGCTCTTGTCAGACCGGCGACCGGGCACGACGATGGGGTCGTGTCGTGGCTCACCTTCTTCGGCGGCGTTCTTGTCGGCCTCCTCATCGCGGCGCCGATCCTGCGCATCCTGTTGCGGCGGGTCGAGGCGCGGGTGCGGGCGGCGGAGCGTCGGGCCCGCCAGTCGGAGCGACTCGCCGAACTCGGGTCGATGACGTCGGGTCTCGCCCACGAGATCCGCAACCCGCTGTCGACCATCGGGCTCAACGCCCAACTGCTCGCCGAGGGGATCTCCGAAGCGAGGATGGACGACGACGAGCGGGATCGCCTGCGGCGGCGCACCGAGGCGCTGGGGCGCGAGACCGAACGACTGCGCGGGATCCTCGAGGACTTCCTCCGCTTCGCCGGGCGCATCCGGCTCGACCCCCAGCCCTGCGACCTCGTCCGCCTCGTCGACGAGGTCGCCGACTTCTATCACCCGCAGTGCGACCAACAGGGCATCGTGCTGCGCACCCAACTCCCGCGCGTGCCGATCGAGATCGCCCTCGACGAAGGCCTGTTCAAGCAGGCGCTGCTCAACCTCATGATCAACGCGACGCAGGCGATGGCGAGTTCGGTGCCGATCGCGGCCGACGGCGTCCCCCGCGGCGACCTCATCCTCCGTGTCGATACGGACGCGGACCACGTGTCCGTGCACGTCATCGACACCGGCCCGGGCATCCCGGACGACAAGATCGAGGAGATCTTCCGGCCCTACGTCTCGCACCGACGCGCGGGCACCGGGCTCGGCCTGCCGACGGCGCGCCGGATCGTCGAGGAGCACGGCGGCCGTCTCGTCGTGCACTCGGAGCCGGGCAAGGGCAGTGATTTCGTGATCGAACTGCCGCGCGCGACACCGCGACCGTCCGCGTGACCGGTCGGTCGTCGGGAGCGGTTGCCACGGGCCGTCGCGATCACTCGTCGGCGAAGAGGTTTTCGTTTTCGAGGATGGACCGGGCGACGTCGGCGAGCGTGCGTCGGTTGTTGCGGGCCTGTCGTTGGAGGAGCTTCATGGCTTCGGGTTCGGTCGTGCTCTTGCGGCGCACGATGATCCACTTCGCCTGTTCGATGATCTTGCGGGCTTCGAGGCGCTCCTTGAGCGAGCGGATCTCGCCGTACTGGCCGACCGCGTCGAGGTACCGGCCCCAGGCGACGGAGATGCCGACGCGGAGCTGGTCCTGGGTGACGGGCTTGAGGAGATAGCCGAACACGCCCGCGCGATTCGCGACCTGCACGTAGCCGGGGTCGGAGTACGCCGAGAGGATGACGACGGGAATCGCCATCTGCTTGTAGATGATCTCCGATGCCGCGAGACCGTCCGTCTTGGGCATGCGGAGGTCGAGGAGCGCCATGTCGGGGCGGAGGTCGCGGCACATCTCGATCGCGGCGTCGCCGTCGGCCGCGGGACCGAGGACGACGTACCCGAGATCGGACAGGCTGCTCTTCAGACCGGCGGCGACGAGGTGTTCGTCGTCCGCGATGAGGACCCGCGTGGGTTGCTCGGGGAGTTTGCGCCCGGCGGCGGCCTCGAGCAGATCCGTGGCTGCCGGCTCTTCGGTGATGACGTCGTTGCTCATGGGCGTCGTCTCCTCTCCGATTCCCGACCCACGGGGAAGACGCGAGCGACGACACGGTCATCGCGCACTTCGATCGGGCCAGTCAATCGGGTATTCTACCCAGATCCATGGCGATCCGGTCAACCCCCGCGACGCCGAACCTGCGGAATGGACGACATTTCCGGGCGGATCGATCAGTCGAGGAAGTCGCCCGACGCCAGCCGGTCGGGCACGTAGGTCTCGGTGACGTACGAGATCCCCTTCGTGATGAGCGACTCGACCTCCATCTTGAAGCCGTTCGTGAGCATCCGCTTGATCTCCCGCTGCCAGGGCTTCTTGTCGCGGAACCACGGATAGTTCGCGATCTGCTTCGCCCGGGCGAGGTCGCGCTCGTTCAGATCGATCTTCACGTCGTCCGACAGGTCGTAGGCCGCGTAGTCCTCGGCCCGGATCCCGATGAACCGGGCGTTCGGCACCGCCATCCGCCCGCTCTCGAACGCGAGGTTGATCGACCCCTGCTTGATCACGCTGTAGATGTAGTGCCCCCACGGATCACAGTCGAGCAGGCAGTACACCGGCAGCTTCAACTCGTGGTTCAGGCGGTGCAGCAGACGCCGCACGCCCCGAGGCGGCTGACCGCCGCCCTCCGTCAGAATGCAGTTGTGGCGTTCCCAGAACCGGTCCTCGTTGAACCGGCTCCAGACCGTGCCCTTCTCGACGTGCAGCACGAAGTCGGCCTCGCACGTGCCGAACTGGAGCACGTTCGCCTCGACGATGCTCGGGATCGCGTACCCGCCCGACCCCATCCGACGCAGGTTGATCTCGTCGCCGCTGTCGATGATCGTCAGGTTCCCGGCCATCTTGCCGGCTTCCTTCGCGTACAGGTGCAGGTTCTCCCGCAACGAGTCGATCGCGACCTCCAGGTCCTCCAGGATCGAATCCGACTCGCTCTGATCGTCGAACGTGCTCTCCTTCGTGCCCGCGATCGTGTGCTTCGTCTTGTAGTACATGCCACGAAGACTCAGCGTCTTGCCCTCGCCGATCACCTCGCGGCACCCGTTCGCGAGCAGCATCGTCTGCATGAACTTCTTCGCCTGATTCAGGTTGAAGAGGTTCCGTCGCTGGGTGTTGGTGCCCATCTCGAGGATGCGCTTCGTCTTGTTGAACGTCACGTTCGACACCGCCCGGGTCGGAATGTCGACGTACGGATCACGCTTCGCCAGACTCGTCTTCACGACCTGCGCCGCCATCCGCTCGATCTTGTCGATCGTCTCCCGGTCACGCTTCAGACCGGCTTCGCTCGGCGGACGGGCCGGACGCGCCGGCGGCGGAGCGACCTTCTTCTTCGTCGTCGTCGTCGATCGGGCCGTCGTCGTTCGCGTCTTCTTCTTCGCCATCTGGTGCTCGATCCACGGGTCATTCGTCGGCCGGGCCGCCGCGTCGGCGGGTCACGCCTCCCAGAGTATCGGACGTCGCCGCTCCCGGGCTTTGAACCCGACGCTCAACCCTCGGAATCGTCCCCGTCCGACCACGCCTCCGCATCGTCCAGACGCGCCGACAACCACCGACGGAGGCCCGCCGACACCTCCGTCGCCGCGGCGCCGATCACCAATGCCAGGGCCATCGTCCCCCCGAGACGGTCTGTCCAGAGACCGAGGGCGACGATCGCGACCTGCATCGGGCCCGCCGCGTAGAGCGGCAACCCGAGGCGCATCGCCGTCCATCCCCGCCGCCCGCCCGGCAGCAGCGCACCGATCGTCGCGCCGAGCCACCGACCGTCCCCCGACACGATGAGCACCGCCGCGATCGGCCAGAACGACGCGTGCAGGAACGGCTCAATCCGCAGCATCGTCATCGCCGCGAGGCCGGGCAGGAGAACGCCCATCGTCAGCGCACGCGTCACCCGGCCGCCGCGCCTCGTCACGAGCCAGCCGACCGGGATCCCGAGCAGCGCCACCAGCGCCCACGGCGACGCCCGCATCGCGAACACGATCGCCGCGACCGCCAGCAGCGTCGCGACCCGACCCGCCTGACGCACGAGATGCGCGCCGCCACGTTCCGCGGCATCGGCGATCATCGCATCCGTCGACGTCATCGCCCACGGCCCGATCGCGACCGCCGCCGCCGCCGTCAGCGCCGTCTCCACGTCCGATCCCCACCACGTCGCGAGCAGCATGACGACGCCACCCGGCAGCAGCGCGGCCCATCCGCCGATGCTCGTCGCCGCGATCGGTCCGGCGCCGCCCGTTCGCGCCTCGACGTGCAGCGCGCCGCCCGCGAGCAGCACGAGCGCCACGATCCCCAGCACGCCGACGCGCAGGGGCGCCTGGTGGGTCCGCTCCGCGTCGTGCATGACCCGCTCCGCCGTCGCAAGACGCGCGCGCAGGTCCGCCAGCGTGTCCGAAGGGTCGCCGCCCGTCGCGTCGGCGACGTGCATCGTCGCCTGCACGTCGTTCCGCAGACGCATGACCGCCGCGCGCTCGGCGACCGCGCCGACGACCTGACGCTCGAAGACCTCCGGCGCGAGGCGACCGGCGACGCCCGGACCGAGCAGGAGTCCCGCGAGCACGCCGCCGAGCACCGCGGCACCGGGACAGCCCGACGCCCGCAACGCCGCCGCGACCGCCGCCGCACCCGCCAGAACCACCATGAACACGACGACCGTCGCCATGTCCAGAGCATACGTCGGCCCTGCCGTCCCGGTCGCGAGGCTAGACTTCCGGCATCATGCCCATCCGCCTCATGCTCGTCCTTCTCGCCCTCGTCGCCGTGCCCCGAGATCGCTCCGCCCGCGCCGCCGACGATGTCTGGTCGCTCATGTCCGATGACGCGGCGGCGTTCCTCGTCGCCCAACCGCTCAAGCGGGTGAGCGACCAGATCCAGGAACAACTCCAGGCGATGGATCGCGATGAACTCCTGCTCGGCGGCCGCCCGCTCGACCAGCTCCAGGGACTCGTCGGGATCGTCAGCTACGTCGACGACGTCCGTGGCGGCGCCGTCGCGTGGATGCCCGTGCCGGGCGGTGAACCCGTCCCCGTCTTCATCGTGCCCGCGACCGATCCCGCCAAACTCCTCGAAGCCAACTTCGTGCCCGGCGAGGCGCCGAACGCCTATCGACTCGCGAACGGACGCACGCTCTTTGCGCGCATCATCGGTCGCGATGTCCTGCTTTCGTCCGACGCGGCCGTCGTCGCCACGTACACGCCG
>JAGQOI010000304.1 GCA_020427625.1 Phycisphaerales bacterium
CCCGTCGGTCTTGCGCGCGCCGGCGTCTATTCGCCGAGGACGAGTCGGCCGACGAGTCGGCCGATCGCGACGTAGGCATTGCTCCAGCCGTCCTCGCGAAAGAACTCGGTCGGCAGTCCCGGCGACCCGACGAACGGGCGCAGCGTCCAGGCGAGCTGGATGCCGACGAAGACGTACAGCGCGGTCCACGTGAGGCGAAGGACGCGGTGACGAGGACGACGCGCCACGAGCGGCCGGTACAGCCGCCGCAGCACGATGTGCATCGCGGCGCTGGCGACGGCGAACATCACGCCGTTGAACACCACCGCCGACGCATGCCCGCCGCCCGCGACCGACCACCAGGCGGTGTACGGCGCGAGCGACGCGAGGACGATGCCGAACACGATCTGCGACAGGAACAGCGCCCGGAGCACCGCGCGCAGATCGTCGCGAAGCCCGGCGACCGTGTTGAGCACGCAGAAACTCGGCAGGCAGATCGCCAGCGTGCATCCGACGAGCAGCGGAACCTTGATCGCGGAGTACAGCACCTGGCGCGCCCGATCCGCGGCCAACCCGCCGGACATCCCCATGATCGCGCCGTACGTCATCTCCAGACCGATCGCCCAGAGGAGCGCGACGCCGACCTGGCGGCGCGTCAACGACAGCGCGGCGTCGGGCAGGCGGAGGTGTCGATCGATCGCCGCGCCCCCGAACGCCGCCGACGACGACGAGCGACCGCTCACCCGACGCCGCTCGACAGGAGGAGCCGCGTGAGCATGGTCCAGACCGATTCGAAGAAGTTCGAGTCCCGCTCCCGGAGCCACGCGAACGGCGCGTCCGGATTGCCGACGAACGGTCGCAGCACCCAGGCCATCTGCGCGCCGACGAGACCGAACACGATGATCCAGATGAGGAAGACGCCGCGCACCGGCGCGCCGATCCCGACGGTCGCCGCGCCGTCCTCGTCCGCGTCGTCGTCCTCGTCCGCGTCCGCGGTGGTCGCGAGCCGCTCCAGCGTCCGGAGCAGGACGCGCAGGCCGATCACGCCGCTCACCGTGAACACGACGACGTGCAGGAGCAGCATGAACGCGTAGTTCTCGGTCGTGAACGAGAAGAAGGCGGCGATCGGTCCGAACGAGGCGAGCAGGGCCAGCATCACGGCGAGGGCCGCGATGATGAGCCGCCAGACCGAGGGAAGACCGAGCCGCGAACCGACGAGCGCGTTGAACACGTACAGCGACGGAAACGTCACGACCAGCGTGAGCGCGAAGAGCAACGGGACCTTGAGCATGGACGACAGGAGCTGCATCGGCGCGGCATCGGCGCGATTCGTGACCGCGAAGGTCCCCATGCTCACGCCGTAGGTCATCCCCAGCACGATCAGCAGCACGCCGAGTCGCACGGTCGGGATGCGGATCGTCCCCCCTCGCATCGCGTCGGCCGTCGTCGCCCGGCCCCGCAGGATGCGATCCAGTTCCCCGAGTGTTCGGCGCATGATCGTTCATACGGTCGGTGCGACCTCGGGTTCGACCCGACCCGGCAGATCGGCCCGCCCGCACCGCGGGCTGCCGCGAATCGTACAGTGGAGGCATGATCAGCTTCATCGTTCCCGCGTACAACGAGGCGAACCAGATCGGCGCGGTGGTCGCATCCATCCGCGATGCCGCGGCCGACCTCGATCACGAGATCATCGTCGCCGACGATGACTCGACCGACGACACCGCCGCCCGCGCCCGCGCGGCGGGCGCGATCGTGCGCGGGGTGCGGAAGCGCCAGATCGCCGCCGTCCGCAACGCTGGCGCCGCAGCCGCGCGGGGCGCGATCCTCGTGTTCGTCGACGGCGACACGTTCCTCAATCGCATCACGCTCCGCGCGGCTCTTGCGGCACTCGATCGCGGCGCGGCGGGCGGCGGCGCACTGGTGCGCTTCGACGATGCGCCGCGCAGCGCCCGCATCGCCATCGCGGTCGTGGCGCGAGTGCTCCGACTCGCCGGATGCTGCGGCGGATGCTTCGTGTTCGTCCGACGCGACGTCTACGACGACGTCGGCGGATTCGACGAGACGCTCTTCGCCGGCGAGGAGATCGTCTTCGCCCGCGCGGTTCGTCGGCGCGGCCGCTTCGTCGTGCTCGACGAGCCCGTCACGACGTCCGGGCGCAAGGCTCGACGGTTCTCGACGCTCACGCTGTTCGGAACGGCGCTGCGCATCGGGCTGCGCGGCCGCCGGGGCGTGCGTCGGCGCGAGGGCCTGGAGATCTGGTACGACGGCGAGCGCGAGGCGCCCGATCGCATCCCGCCGCCGCCGTCGCCCGGCGTCGACTCCTGATCGGATCATCCGTGCGGGACACGATGTCAAAACGACG
The DNA here is from genome assembly GCA_020427625.1 of Phycisphaerales bacterium. Classification (GTDB taxonomy): domain Bacteria; phylum Planctomycetota; class Phycisphaerae; order Phycisphaerales; family SM1A02; genus JAGQOI01. The sequence goes on from JAGQOI010000304.1 coordinate 2,342, forward strand.
AACGCCGAGGTCGATCGACCTCGGCGTTCGTCG
>JAGQOI010000305.1 GCA_020427625.1 Phycisphaerales bacterium
GGGCGCCCAGTTCGCGATCGACCTGCTCGCGGTGATGGAGGAGAAGACGAAGGGCAACCTCACGGAGGACGAGGCCGAGGATCTGAAGCTGGTCCTGTCGGAGCTTCGTGGCCGCTACGTCCAGATCAACCAGTTGATCGCGCAGCAGATCGCCTCGGGCGCCGGCGGCGCGCCGGCCGCCCCCGACCTGAGCCTCTGACCCGCACCCTCGCCGCCGAGTGTCAAGGAGACCATCGCGCGTGTCCGCCACCAACGCCCGCTTCTTCGATCGACATCATCTCCTCCTGCGACGCCTGCACTCGCTCAGCGGCATCGTGCCGATCGGCGCGTTCCTGCTGATGCATCTCACGACGAATTCGTCGATCGTGTGGGGTCGGGTCACCGGTCACTCCGGCGCCGAGGTGTTCCAGCACGAGGTGAACTTCATCCACAGCCTGCCGGCGCTGTTCCTCATCGAGGTCTTCGGGCTCTGGCTGCCGATCGCGTTTCACGCGGCGCTGGGGATCGTGTACGCGACCTCCGGACGCTCGAACGTGAGCCGCTACGGCTACGGGGCGAACTGGCGGTACACGCTCCAGCGGCTCAGCGGGTACGTCGGCGTGCTGTTCATCTTCTATCACGTCGCGACGCTGCGCTGGTCGTGGGACTGGCTTCCGCTCGCCGGGATCTTCGACGCCGACCATGCCGCGTCGACGACGGCGATCGCGTTGCGCGGCGGCGTGGAGGACATCACCTGGCGGGCGTTCGTGGTCGGCGGGTTCTACCTCGTCTGCGTGTCGATGCTCGTGTTCCACTTCGTCAACGGCCTGTGGACGGCCGCGATCACCTGGGGCCTGACCGTGAGCACGACGGCGCAGAAGCGCTGGGGCGCGGTGTGCGCGGCCGTCGGCGTCGGGTTGTTCATCGCGGGCGTGCTGGCGGTCCTCGGGTTCCTCACGCTGGATCTGAACGAGGCCCGTCGTCACGAGTCGCGCCTCGCCGGCACGCCGCACATGATCGTCGCCCCACCGTCCGACGTGACGCTGCCCGCGCCGCGGCGCGACGACTGAGCGGCCTTCCTGTCACCAACTGCTCGGGACGTCGACGATCCGACGTCCATGGACCTGAATCATGCAGCACACCCCACGCGTCATCGTCGTCGGCGGCGGCCTGGCCGGCCTGGCCGGGACCGTCCGCATCGCCGAAGCCGGGATCCCGGTGGATCTCTTCTCGCTCGTGCCCGTGAAGCGTTCGCACAGCGTCTGCGCCCAGGGCGGCATCAACGCCTGCAACGAGGTCGCCCGTCAGCAGGGGTACAGCGAGTACGAGCATTTCGACGAGACGGTCTACGGCGGCGACTTCCTCCAGCACCAGCCGCCGGTCTACGAGATGACGCACTGGGCGCCGAAGATCATCGATCTGCTCGACCGCATGGGCGTCCCGTTCAACCGGACCGCGGAGGGTCAGCGCGACCTGCGTCTGTTCGGCGGCTCGCTCTACAAGCGCACGCACTTCGCCGGCGCGACGACGGGCCAGCAGCTCCTCTACGCGCTCGACGAGCAGACGCGACGATACGAGGCGGAGGGTCGCGTCAACAAGTACGAATACTGGGAGTTCCTCGCGCCGGTGATCGACGACGCGGGTGCGTGCCGCGGGATCGTGGCGCAGGATCTGCGCACGATGCAGATCCGGTCGTTCCGGGCCGACGCGGTGGTCATGGCGAGCGGCGGGTGCGGGCTCGTGTTCGGCAAGAGCACGAACTCGGTCATGTGCACGGGCGGCGCTGCGAGCCGCTGCTACCAGGCCGGCGCCCGCTACGCGAACGGCGAGTTCGTCCAGGTGCATCCCACCGCGATTCCCGGCGCGGACAAGCTGCGCCTCATGTCGGAGTCGGCGCGAGGCGAGGGCGGGCGCGTGTGGGTGCCTCGACGGGCCGGCGACGTGCGCCGGCCGACCGACATCCCGACCGAGGAGCGGTACTACTTCCTCGAGGAGAAGTACCCGAAGTACGGCAACATCGTCCCCCGCGACATCGCGACGCGCGAGATCTTCGACATCTGCGTGAACGAGGGGCTCGGCATCGGCGGCGGGAACATGGTGTATCTCGACCTCACCCACCTCGACCGCGCGTACCTCGAACGCAAGCTCGGCGGGATCATCGACATCTACCGGAAGTTCGTCGGCGAGGATCCGTGCGAGACGCCCATGAAGATCTTCCCCGGCGTGCACTACTCCATGGGCGGACTGTGGACGCAGTACGTCGCGAAGGACGACCTGCACGGCATGGTCGCCGGCGCGCCGACGTCGATGATGACGAACATCCCCGGCCTGTACGCGTTCGGCGAGGTGAACTACCAGTATCACGGCGCGAACCGCCTCGGCGCCAACGCGCTCCTCTCCTGCATCTTCGACGGGCTGTTCTGCGGTCCGGGCGTCGTCAACTACGTCACGGACGTCGCCGACCCGCAGCCGGCGCCGTCGGCCCTGTACGACGCCGCCGCGAAGCGCGAGGAGGCGCGGGCGGACGCGCTCGTGAAGAACACCGGCGACGAGAACCCGTACCGCCTCGGCACCGAACTCGGCCACGAGATGACCGCCGGCAACACCGTCGTCAAGAACGAGGCGCGGCTCACGAAGACCCGGGCGAAGATCGACGAATTCGCCGATCGCTTCACACGTGTCCGACTGTCCGACACCGGGATGTGGACGAACCAGAACCTGTCGTACACGCGGGCGCTCGGCGACATGATCACGCTCGCCGCCGCCATGGTCGAGGGCGGCCTCCAGCGACGCGAGTCGCGCGGCGCGCACTACCGCACGGACTACCCGGACCGCAACGATGCGGACTTCCTGCGGACGACGATCGCCGAATACGACGCCGCGGAGCGCGGGCCGCGCCTCTCGCTCGAACCGGTCGAGATCGGACTCGTCAAGCCGCGGGCGCGGACCTACGGACGCGTCGCGAGCGCCACCGACCCCGGCGCCTCCGTCGCGGCCGCGTCGTGATGAGCGGAAGGGCCGCCGCGCCGATCACGGCGACAGGAGCGGCACGGCGACGTGATACACGGCGATCATCGCGACGGCGAGCGCGATCGCGCTCGCTCGCGTCACCGTCCGCCGCCGCCCATCCGTGACGTCGCCGAAGGACAGGCTGACGAGCCAGACGA
>JAGQOI010000306.1 GCA_020427625.1 Phycisphaerales bacterium
TCCCTCGTGGGGGATGCCGGATCTGTCTTCGGTGGCCGGTCGCGGGTACGGGCCCGATGCCGCGCCGTCGTGGGAGCCGCTGCCCGGTCGGCCGCTCGAACCCGCGCACGCGCTGGACTTCCTGTTCGGCACGGATCTTCAGGGGCGCAGCGTCCTGTGGCGGGTGCTGTACGGCGCGCGGGTGTCGCTGACGATCGCGCTGGGCGCGTCGATCCTGTCGCTCGCGATCGGGACCGCGCTGGGCGCGATCGCCGGGTACTTCGGCGGCCTTGCGGACGTCCTCATCACGTGGCTCTTCACGACCATGGCGTCGATCCCGCGCATCCTGCTCGTGCTCGCGATGGCGTACGCGATGCGCGACGTCGATTTCGCCGCGCTCGGCATCAGTCCCTCGTCGGATTGGACCGGCATCGTCATGCTCATCGTCGCGATGGGACTCACGACCTGGGTCACCGTCTGCCGCCTCATCCGCGGCGAGGTGATGAAGCAGCGCTCGATGGACTACGAGGCCGCGGCCCGGGCGATCGGCATGTCGCGCGGGCGCGTGCTCGTGCGCCACCTGCTGCCCAACGTGTTCTACCTCGTGATCATCCAGTTCTCGCTGCTGTTCCCGCTCTTCATCCACCTCGAGGTCATCCTGAGCTACCTCGGGCTGGGTCCGAGCGCGGACACGAGCGTGAGCTGGGGCCAGATGATCCAGGCGTCGCTCCAGGAACTCATGCGCTCGCCCGTCGTCTGGTGGCAGCTCGCGACGGCGACCGTCGCCGTGTTCGGCATCAGTCTCGCCCTCAACCTGTTCGGGGACGCCCTGCGCGACGCCCTCGACCCGCGCGTGCAGGGACGCTGACGCCGCGGCGTCGAGCGCCGCTCAACTCGTGCCCGCGAGCTTCCGGACCGTCATCATGAAGGTGCGCTTCATGTTCGTGTGCAGGCCGATCACGAGCGCGATGTAGATCGCGCCGGTGATCGCGGCCCCCACGACCAGGCCCGCGCGGCTGCCGTTCTCGAAGCTGTCCGGCAGCGCCTCGTCCGGCGCGGTGACCGCCCAGAGCAGATTCATCGGACTGAAGGTGTTCAGGACGGCGCCGACGATCGGCAGCGAACGCGCGCCGAGGCCGCACAACCCGAGAATGCCGGCGATCGTCAGCACCACCACGACCGCCGCGATGACCGAGCCGATCGTCCCCTTGCTCTTGATCGACCACGACAACCCGATCACGACGCAGAACGCGACGAACGGAACGAACATGAGCGGCACGGCGATGGCGGCCTCGGGCAGGATGAGCGGCATCATCGGCCCGCCCGGACGCGAGGCGTCGACCGGAAAGGACACCGTGCGTCCGAACCCGTCCGCCAGCGTGTAGATCGCGATGATCGCCAGCGTCACGACCGGCACGATCATCATCGGCACGAGGTACACCACCAGCCCGCGAAGCTTGCCCGCCAGGTACGGGCCCGGCTGGATCGGCGTCGTCAGGATGATGTCCAGCGATCCGTCCTCGCGCTCGCGGCTCACCGCCGTCGCGCTGAGCTGGAGCGACGTCAGGATGATGATCACCAGCTCGGCGCCGACGATCGCCTGCACCGCGATGCGGAAGTCCTGGTGACTCGAGATGAGCTTCGTGTGGTACGTCGTCACCAGGATGATCGCGACGAGCACGCCCACCGCGACGAATCCCCACCGGGCGGCGATCGCCGGCAGCGACTTCCCGCGGGCGACCGCCTCGCGCCAGGCGACCGGGTGGTTCGAGACGCGCCGGGCCGGACGCTCGGTGGCCCCCTTCGCGCCCAGGCCGAACATCCGACGGTACCACGGAATCGTGCCGACCTTCGCGCCGATCACCCGCAGACGCATCGTCGAGAACGCGATCAGGAAGAAGCTGATGACCATGCCCAGCCAGGCGTACGCCGCGATCGGACTGCCGAACCACAGACGCTGGATCCACGTCGCGTCGATCTCGTCGAACGTGTGCGGGACGTACGCCTTGGAGGACAGCATGACCTCCAGGGCGAGGAACGGATTGAGCGGCGTGACGAGCGTCGTCCACGACGCCTGCGAGCCCGGACCGACCGGCTGACGCATGAGGGCGTCGGCCGCGGCCGTGATGAACAGGTACATGACGACCGCGATGTAGAAGATGAACACCGCGCGGCGACCCGCGGTGCGGGTGACGCTGAGGGTCACCGCGATCGCCGCGACCAGCAGCGAGCTGATCCCGGCGATCGCGTAGCTCGCGAAGATCGATTCGCCCGGCACGCCGCCGAAGAACTGGGTGATCGCGAACAGCGGCAGCGTCGAGAACAGCAGGGCGACGACGAAGAACAGGCGCCCGAACAGGTTGCCGAGCACGATCTGGAGCGAATTCAGCGGCGTCGTGAGGAGGATGTCCCAGGTCCGCGGATTCGCCTCCTGCGCGATCGCGCCGGCCATGAAGATCGGCGTCAGAAGGCAGATCAGGGCGAGCTGGAAACGACTGATCCAGGTGAACGTCTGCGCCCCGGCCGCCGCCATGTCCCGCACCGACAGGGCGTTGCTGCTCGAACTCACCATCATGAAGAGCAGGAGCACGATCATGACGGCGAGATAGCCGGACCGGATGATGAGGTGACGCGTCCGGACCGAGCCGCCCTGGACGAGGCGCATGCAGATGGGGTTGGTCGGGATGAGTCGCAGGAGCCAGTTGAGAATCGTCGGCATCGGTGGGGATTCATCGGGGATCACGGTCGATCCCGGGTCCGCGATTGGGGTCGGTCCCTTGACAGCGGTGTTCACGTCGTTGAATAATCCGGCTCTGTACTGTCACTTGAGTCCGGTCATTCTGCAAGCGGAGGACCGGGGTGGCGGGACGGTTGTTTTCTCGGAGGTCGCGCGACGTGGTCGCGCGACGACCCCGATTCCCGTCGATCCGGGCGATCCCGGACCGACCGCCGCATGCTCGTTCATGTGGCGCATAGATTGAATTGCCAGACGGTTGCGATTGCCTCCTCGATCCCGCTCACGTGTTTCCGGCGCCCGACGCATCGGCCCGACCCCTCGCGGTCGACCGCTCGCGTCGCTCCGGCGGAGATGTCCTGCGCCCTGACCGAGCGGCCGCGCCGGCTCGCAGTTCATGATCGTCGCCGACCCGCCCCGGAGCGGGCGGCCGTCACCGTACTGTGAGGAGCACCGTGATTCCGACTCCTTTTCTTGCCCTTGAGACCACCGGCATCGTCCTGTCGGTGATCGGTGTCGTCGTGGGTCTCGTCATCGGCTGGGTCGTCCACGTCGTCGTCACCGGGACGACCCTGCGGAGTGCGAAGACCGAAGCCGAACAGGTCCTTCGGGCCGCCGAGGCCGAGGCCGAAGTGGTCCGTCAGCGGGCCGAACTCGAAGCGGAGAAGAAGGCCGCTCAGCGTCGCGAGGAATTCGACCACGAGATGAGCGTCGCCCGCGATGAGCTCAAGCAGACCCAGAATCGTCTGGAGAAGCGAGAGGACAAGCTCGATCGCAAGCTCGAGGCCGTCACGGACCGCGAGGGCCGGCTCGACGAACGCGAACGGGCGTCGAAGGCCGCGGAGGGCCGGATCGCCGCGAAGCAGGCCGAGATCGACGCCCGCGAGCAGGATCTGCTGCGGCGCGTCGAGGGGGTCGCGGGACTGTCCGTCGCCGATGCGAAGGAGTTCGTCCTCGAGGAGACGCGCCGGCAGGCGATCCACGATTCCGCCCGTCTCACCGCGAAGATCATCGAGGACGCCGAGGCCGAAGCCCGGACGCAGAGCCGCGAGATCACCCTCCAGGCGATCCAGCGCTTCGCCGCCGATCACGTCGTCGACTCCACGGTCCGCAGCGTGCGCATCCCGTCCGACGAGATGAAGGGCCGCATCATCGGACGCGAAGGCCGCAACATCCGTGCCCTGGAGAAGGCGACCGGCGTCGACATCCTCGTCGACGACACGCCCGGCGTCATCGCCGTGTCGTGCTTCGACCCCATCCGGCGGGCCATGGCCGGCGAGGCCCTCACCCGTCTCGTCGCCGACGGACGCGTCCATCCCGCCCGCATCGAGGAGATCGTCGAGTCCGTCAAGAAGGACATGCAGGAACGCATCCAGAAGCACGGCAACGACGCCGTCATCGAGTGCAACGTCCGCGGCCTGCATCCGAAGATCATCGAGGCGATGGGCAAGCTCGCCTTCCGCACCTCCTACGGGCAGAACGTGCTGCGGCACTCGATCGAGGTCGCCTACCTGAGCCAGATGATCGCCGACCAGCTCGGCCTCAACGGCGGCATCGCCCGACGCGCCGGCTTCCTGCACGACATCGGCAAGGCGATGGACCACGAGATGGAGGGCGGGCACCCGGCGATCGGGATGGAGTTCGCCAAGAAGTACGGCGAGAAGTCGCCGCAGGTCCTCAACGCCATCGGCGGGCATCACGGCGACATCGAGTCGATCTCCGTGTACACGCCGATCGTCATGGCCGCGGACTCCCTCTCGGGCGCCCGTCCCGGCGCTCGCCGCGAGTCGATGGAGCTGTACATCAAGCGCCTGGAGCAGTTGGAGGGCATCGCGAGGGAACTGGGCAAGGGCATGGTGGAGGAGGCGCACGCGATCCAGGCGGGACGCGAGGTCCGCGTGATCGTCGACGCCCGACGGGCCGACGACGCCCAGACCTTCATCCTCGCCCGCGACATCGCCAAGCGCGTCGAGGAGGAGATGACCTTCCCCGGCGAGATCAAGGTGACCGTCCTCCGCGAGGTCCGGGCCGAGGCGACGGCGCGATAGCGGCCCGTCCGGGTCCGGGAACCGCGCCCGGGGCGGCCGTTCCGGGCCGGGCCCGGCGTCGGGCTATGGAATCGCACCGGCCGGCCTGCTATTCTGTCCGGCTTCCCCCGGATTCCCCCGGATTCCTCGGAGATTCCCCCAATGCCGATCAAGGCAAACGAAGTCAGGCGTGGACAGGCCGTGCTGTACGACGGCGCGCTTCAACTCATCATGGACACCGAGCACGTCAAGCCCGGCAAGGGCCCGGCGTACGTGCAGGCCAAGATGAAGAACCTCGAATCCGGAACGATCAAGACGAACCGGCTCAACTCCTTCGACAAGCTCGAGGACGTCTCCATCGACAAGCGGTCGATGCAGTTCCTCTACGACGGGTCCGGACGAGGTGAGGGTCCGTGGGTCTTCATGGACAACAACTCCTACGAACAGGTCGAGATCGACGCGGACGTCCTGCCCCGCGATCAGAGCCAGTGGCTCAAGGAGAACCTCGAGGTCGTCATCATGATGTACAACGGCAACGCCCTCGGGGTCGAACTGCCGACGTCCATCGACCTCACCGTCACCGAGACCTCGCCCCAGGTCAGAGGTGCGACGGCGACGAACCAGCTCAAGGAGGCGACCGTCGAGACCGGCGCCCGCATCCGCGTGCCGCCGTTCATCGAGAACGGCCAGGTCGTCCGCGTCAACCCGGTGACCGGCGAGTACCTCGGCAAGGCCTGATCGCCGCCCCGATGCAGACGATCTCCGAGATCCGTGCCCTGCTCGCCGCCCGCGGGCTGCGTCCCAAGCACCGACTCGGCCAGAACTTCCTGCACGACAAGAACCAGATCACCCGACTCGTCGATGCCGCCGGCCTCCGGGCCGGCGATCTCGTGCTCGAGGTCGGGCCCGGCACCGGCACCCTCACCGAAGCCCTGCTCGACGCCGGCGCCGAGGTCGTCGCGTGCGAACTCGACGACGACATGGCCGACCTCGTCGAGGACCGGCTCGGCACACGTCTCACCCTGGTCCGAGGCGACTGCCTCGACCGCGGACGCACCCTCGCGCCCGCCGTCGTCGACGCCCTCGACGGACGACCCTTCCGACTCGTCGCCAACCTCCCGTACCAGGCCGCGAGCCCGCTCATCGCCGGACTGCTCGTCGACGGACATCCGTGCCTCGGACAGTACGTGACGATCCAGAAGGAGGTCGCCGACCGTCTCGCGGCCGCGCCGGGCACGAAGGACTACGGCACCCTCACCGTCATCGTGCAGGTGTTCGCGTCGGTGCATCGCATCGGCGTCCTCCCGCCCTCGTGCTTCTGGCCGGCGCCGAAGGTGACGAGCGCGATGATCGCGATCGAGCCCGGTCCGGCGGCGGACATCGAGGACCCGCACGCCTTCGCCCGATTCGTCGCGATGCTCTTCTCCCGTCGGCGCAAGCAACTCGGCGGACGCTTTGATCGAGCCGCGACCTGGCCCGACGGCATCTCGCCGGAACAACGCCCGGAGACGCTCACCCCCGACCGTCTCGTCGCCCTCTGGCGGTGCTTCGGACACGAGCCCTGACCCGCCGCCGTACCATGTCCCCATGACCACCGCGCAGCGCGACCTTCGCATCGGCATCATCGGCGGCAGCGGGCTCGGCGAGGTCCTCCTCACCGAGATGGACCCCGCCCGTACGACCACCCACGACCTCGTCACACCCTTCGGGCGCCCGAGCGCGCCCGTCGTCACCGGCGACTGGCGCGGCGTCCCGATCGCCCTCCTCCAGCGCCACGGCACCGGGCATCGACTCCCGCCGTCCCGTGTCCCGTATCGCGCCAACATCTTCGCCCTCCGCGCCCTCGGCTGCACGCACGTCATCGCCTCCGGCGCGACCGGCTCGCTCCGGGAGGACATCCACCCGGGAGAGCTCGTCGTCTGCGACCAACTCATCGATCGCACCGACGGGCGGCCGCGCACGTTCTTCGACAACGCGGCCGTGCACGTCGAGTTCGCCGATCCGTTCTGTCCCGTCATGCGCGACTGGCTTCTCGCGGCCGTCGACGCCGGCCCCGACGTCCGCGTCCACGACCGGGGCACCTACCTGTGCATGGAGGGGCCGAGTTTTTCGACGCGGGCGGAGTCGCACCTGTACCGGCAGTGGGGCGCCGACGTCGTCGGCATGACTGCATTGCCGGAGGCGCGTCTCGCCCGGGAGGCGGAACTCGCCTACGTCCTCGTCGCCCTGCCGACGGACTACGACTGCTGGCGGTCGCGCGAACCGGGCACGTCCGAGCAGTCGCTGCTGGAGGAGATCATCGGCAACCTGCGTCGGGCGACGGCGGCGTCGATCGCGCTCATTCGAGCGGCGCTCTCGGACGTCTCGATGCTGCGGGCCCGGCCCAGCCCGGCGCACGAGGCGTTGCGGCTGGCGATCTGGACGCGACCGGAGGCGATCGCGCCGTCGGAGATCGATCGTCTCGACGGGCTGTGGGGACACCGGTTGCGGTCGTAGGGGGGGAGAGGCGGCGGGCGCGATCGGGATCAGAACGTGTGCTGGCGCACGGAGGCGGAGAACACCGTCTCGTCCTTGATCTGGTCGTAGCCGACGCCGATGTTGACGTCGAAGTCGGGGAATTCCCGCTGGACGCGGAACACGACGCGCCGGAACTCGTCGTTGCGGAAGTCCCAGTCCGGTGCGATCACGACGCGGTACTTCGGCGTGAGGTCGTAGGCGAACCCGGCCGCGAGGATCTCCGAGTCGGCGACGTCGACGAAGCGGTATTCGAGATAGCTCGTCATGCTCGGCGCGTGCTCGATGCGGGTGCCGATGGAGCCGCGGGCGAACGTGCTCTCGTCGAGGTCGAACGTGGAGCGGGCGATGAACGCGACCGCGTCGCTCGCCTGCCAGAGCAGCTTGCCGTAGGCGTGATCGCCGAACTGCGAGTTCTCCGGCCGGAAGTCGAAATACTGCGGCACGGGTGACGCGCGGTTCACGTCGTCGCTGTGAAGGACGATTCCCGTGTCGAGGACGAGGAAGTCGACCGAGCGCCACCGGCCCGGCCCGCCCCGCTGCGTCTGCCACGTGTTGCGCACCGCCATCGCGACGACCGACCCGCCGCCGATCGCCTCGACCGACTGGTCGTACACCGGCAGCGATCCGAGGGGCACATCGGAGTAGCCGTACCACATGGTCAGCGACGGTTCGATGATGTGTCGGATGCGGTTGATGTTGAAGACGCGACTCGACGCGCGATCGTCGATGTGATGGAATTCCGTCGACAGGTGCAGTCCGGCCGACGCGAACACGCGGGCGCTGTCGGCGTCGGACGAGAAGTCGTCGAAGCCGTCGTCGTACGAGGTGTATCGAAGCGTGCCGAACGGCACCGCGCGGATGATGCCCCAGTCCATCGGCATCGCCAGTTCGTGGCGCGAGTCGAAGCGCGTGACCGTCTTCTCCGGATACCCGGCGGCACGCAGCGCATCGCTGATGCGATCGTCCTCGTCGAGCCCGAACGCGCGGCCGCGCACGCCGAGTTCCCGGGGCGTGTCCTGGTCGAGCCGGAAGCGCACGCGTCCGAGGCGCGTCTGCGACGAGTAGGACACGGCGTCGTCGAACCACGCATCGCCGTAGCGGTGGTACTGGAGTTCCGGCAGGCGGTCGACGGTGTACTGGCGGCTCGCGAGCAGGTAGTCGTTCGAGATGAAGTCGTTGAGGCTGTACGTCGTGCCGGCGAGGAAGGCCGCGTTGTGACGCTGCCAGCGGAGCATCGCGCCGGTCTCGTACTCGCGACGGTTCCGGAAGTCGTCCTCGCGCCGCGCGGTGATGAAGGTCGGGTCGCTGATGTACGAGATCTGGGCGTCGAGGGTCCACTCGGGCGTGAGCGCGGCTCGGTGTTCCCACAGCGCCACGCCGCGGAAGCCGTCACCGGGATCGACCTCGCGTCCGGCGGACGTGCGATCGGTGCCGGTGTCGTACATGAGGTAGGTGTCGAGTCGCCCGATCCCGCGGTCGACGCTGTAGTCGAGCACGTTGCCGAGCCCGAGTCCGCGATCGGTGAACACGTCGATCTGCATCGTCGACGACGTGTTCGGCGGCGGGTCGTACCCGAGGAGGGTGAACGTGTCCCAGCGGGTCTCGACGGCGACGCCGTTGTTGTCGCCCGACGAGAACTGGATCTCGCGCATCGGGATGGCGTTCACCTGTCCGTCGAACTTCGGCCAGTAGAAGATCGGCACGTCGGCGATCCGCAGCGTGTTGCCGCGGCTCTGCACGGTGGTGCCTGACCGGTCGTCGTTCGCATCGGGATCGGACGTGACGGTGAAGCGGTCGGCGCCGATCGCGAGGTGCGGCGTGAAGAACTCGCTCGTGGAGACGCGGGCCTGTTCGCCGCTCCATTCGTTCGCCGCGACCTGCCGGAGTTCGCGGGCGCGGGCGTAGATCGGCCTTCCCGTCCGGTCGTCGTAGGTGCGGAGCACGGCCTGGAGCATGAGCGCGCGGTCGTTGACGAAGTCGTAGTAGACCTGCGGGGCGCGGACGGTGTATTCGTCGCGATTCGTCGTGATGACGA
>JAGQOI010000307.1 GCA_020427625.1 Phycisphaerales bacterium
CGTCGAGCGCGTGCTCGCGGACCTCTCGCCGCGCCTGTTCGACCAGGTCACCGGCGCGTTGCGCTACGAACGCCAGATCGAGCGCTCGAACCCGGCGTTCGACGACGTCTGCGCCGAGTGCGACCGTCGCGCGCACCAGGTCGTGACCATGTTCGTCGGCGCGCTGCCGGGCGTCCGCGCGCGTCTCAGTCTCGACGTGCAGGCGGCGTACGACGGCGATCCCGCGGCTCGTCACACGGACGAGACGATCTTCTGCTATCCCGGCCTGCGGGCGATCACCGTGCACCGTCTCGCGCACGAACTCGACAAGCTCGCCGTCCCGCTCGTCCCCCGCATCATGTCCGAACACGCCCACACGCTGACCGGCATCGACATCCACCCGGGCGCGCGGATCGGACGGTCGTTCTTCATCGATCACGGCACCGGCGTCGTGATCGGCGAGACGACGGTCATCGGCGACCACTGCACGATCTACCAGGGCGTGACCCTCGGCGCGAAGTCGCTGCCGAAGGACGAGACCGGTCGCGTCCGGCGCGGCGTGAAGCGCCACCCGACGCTGGAGGATCACGTGACCGTCTACGCGGCGGCGACGATCCTCGGCGGCGACACGGTGATCGGCGCCGGGTCGGTCATCAACGGCGGCGTGTTCCTCACGCACTCGGTGCCGCCGGGACATGTCGTCCGCGCTCCGCTGCCGGACCTCACGTTGCGCAAGAACCGCGAGATGCCGCCGATCTCGTACACGATCTGACGGGCATCCTTCGTCGTCGTTCGACCGTCCCTCGGGCGGCGCGATACAATGCCTCACTTCCGGCCTCGGAGACGGGGTCGCGATCCCTCTCACCCGAACGGAATGCGATCATGACCTTCAACGCCGCCGCCGCCCGTCAGACCATCGAGACGCCGCTCGGGTCGCGCACGATCCACCGCCTCGACGCCCTGCGGAGCCTGGGCGACATCGATGCGCTGCCGTACGCGATCAAGGTGCTGCTCGAAGCGTGTCTGCGCCAGCACGACGGGCGCGTCGTGACGGACGAGCACGTCGCGGCCCTCGCGACCTACGACGCCCGGAACGTCGGCGAGCAGGAGATCGCGTTCACGCCCGGACGCGTCGTGCTCCAGGACTTCACCGGCGTGCCGGCGGTGGTCGATCTCGCGGCGATGCGGGCGGCGATGGCCCGCATGCAGGGCGACCCCCAGAAGGTCAACCCGCTCGTGCCGTGCGATCTCGTCATCGATCACTCGGTGCAGGTCGACGCCTTCAACTCCGGCATGGCGCTGACGATCAACAGCCGGCGCGAGTTCGAGCGCAACAACGAACGCTACGAGTTCCTCAAGTGGGGACAGTCCGCCTTCAACAACTTCCGCGTCGTCCCGCCCGCGACCGGCATCGTCCACCAGGTCAACCTGGAGTACCTTGCGAAGGTCGTGTGGGATCACGGCGGCACGCTGTATCCGGACAGTCTCGTCGGCACCGATTCGCACACGACGATGATCAACGGGCTCGGCGTCGTCGGCTGGGGCGTCGGCGGCATCGAGGCCGAAGCGGTCATGCTCGGCCAGCCGATCTACATGCTCATCCCCGAGGTCGTCGGCTTCCGCCTCACCGGCACGCTCGCCGAAGGCTGCACGGCGACCGACCTCGTGCTCGTCGTCACGCAGATGCTGCGGGAGTTCGGCGTCGTCGGCAAGTTCGTGGAGTTCTTCGGGCCCGGCCTCGACCACATGCCCGTCGCCAACCGCGCGACCATCGCGAACATGGCACCCGAGTACGGCGCGACCATCGGCTACTTCCCCGTCGACGACCAGACCCTCAAGTACATGCGCCTCACCGGACGCGACGAGAACCTCGTCCGCACCGTCGAACTCTACGCCCGCGAACAGGGCCTCTGGCGCGACGACGCCCGCGTCGTCCAGTACGCCGACGTGCTCGAACTCGACATGTCGACCGTCGCGCCGTCGCTCGCCGGACCGAAGCGGCCGCAGGATC
>JAGQOI010000308.1 GCA_020427625.1 Phycisphaerales bacterium
CTCCGTGAGGGGCACGAGCGCGCCGGACGGGCTGATGATCCACATCGACTCGACCTGCATCAGGCTCCGGCGCGTCCGCTCGTCGAGCCGGACCCGCACGTCGATGTCCTCCTGGCGGGCCGCGAACACGTGCGGCTCGAGGCCGAACAGGGCGCCGCGGACCTGGGTCGCGACGTCGGTGACGGTGAACCCGAGCGCGGCCGCGCCGGGCTTGAGGCGGATCTGCATCTCCTCCTGCCCGAGCGTGTTGTCGTCGGCGATGTCCTGCACGCCGGCGAAGCCCGCGAGCAGGTGCTTGATCTCGTCGACGACTTCGAGCCGCACGTCGTCCTCGTTGCTGCGCACCTTCACCGTGATGCCGGGCCCGCCCGGTCCGCCGGTGATCTCCGAGTACTTCACGCTGTCGGCGCCGTCGGTGTGCCCCGCGGTCCGCTCGCGGATCGCGTCGATGATGACGGACGACTCCCGCTGGCGGGACTCGACCGGCTTGAGTTCGATGAACATCTGCGCGATGTGGGTCGCCGACGAGCCGACGGATCCGGTGTCGAGGTTGGCGTTCTGTCCGACGATGGCGCTGATGGAGTTCACCTCGTCCTGTTCGAATGCCGCGGCCTCGATCGCGGCGACGATCTCGTCGGTGCGGGCGAGCGCCGTGCCGATGGGCATGCGGATGTCGACGATGATGGTCTCGGAGTCGGACTTGGGCAGGAACGTGTACCCGATCCGTCCGCCCGCGACGAAGCCGAACGAGATGATGAGGATCGCGAGGGCGAAGGCGATGAACATGTAGCGGTACCGCAGCGACCGCGTGACGACCCACGCGTAGGCGGGGATGATCCGGTCATGGATGATGCCGTCGCGGAAGGTCTCGTAGCGCTGCGTGATCGACCGGCGTCGACCCTCGCGGGCGCGGTCGCGGTGCACGAGCGAGTGACCCATGTGGCACGGCAGAATGAGCAGCGACTCGACGAGGCTCATCGCGAGCGCGCACGCGACGACCATCGGCAGCGCACCGAGGAGGTCGCCGATGCTCCCGCGCACGAACGTGAGCGGAAGGAACGCGACGATGCTCGTGAGCACGGTCGCGACGACCGGCCAGGTGACGGCCTCGGCGCCGGAGATCGCCGCCGCGAGCGACGACTCGCCGCGATCGTGCTTCGCCTGGATGTTCTCGGCGACGACGATCGCATCGTCCACGAGCAGGCCGAGCACGACGATGAGGCCGAACATCGTGAGCAGGTTGAGCGTCACGTCGAAGACGTACATGATGACGAGCGTGCCCGACAGCGCCGTCACCAGACCCATGCCGACCCAGAACGCGACCCGCCAGTTGAGGAACACGAGCAGCGTGCCGAACACGAGCATCGCGCCCCACATCGCGTTGTTCAGGAGCAGGTCCAGACGACCCTCGACGAAACGGGCGAGATCGGAGTGGTCGTCGATGCGGCAACCCGACGGCAGCGGAATCGCCGACGTCGCGCCGAGGTCGTAGGCGATCCGCCGGTTCGTCTTCCGCGGCTCGCCCGTCTTCATGTCCCGCATGAGACCGGTGAACCGGTCGGCAACCTGCGCCTCGAACGGCTCGCCCTGCCGCGCCCGCACGTAGGCGCGGACCATCTCCGCCATCGACACGATGTCCTGGCCGAGCTGCTTGTAGACGGTCAGGCTCACCGACGGGCGGCCGTTGAACCGGGTCTGGATCTGCGTGTCGACGAACGACTCCGTCACCGTCGCGATGTCCCCCACCCGGACCGCCTGACCGTCGGCATCGGCGCGGACGATGATCTCGCGGATCGCCTCCGCCCGCTCGGGCACGCCGATGGTGCGCACGCTGACGTTGCCGGCGTCGTTGCGCACCGAGCCGCCGGGGATGTCCGACATCCAGCGCCGGATCGCGTCGCTCACCTGGGGCAGGCTCATGCCGTGTTCGAGCAGTTGCAGGAGATCGACGTCGACGCGGACCTCGTAGTCGCGCACGCCGCCGATGGTGACCTCACCCATGCCCGGCAACGTCTTGAGATCGTCGCGGATCCCCCGGATCGCCTCCTTCATCGAGCCTTCGTCGGCGTCGCCGTAGACGCTGACCATGATGACGGGCATGCGGGGCTCGAACTCGGTGACCTGGAGGCGCTCGGCGTCGTCGGGCAGGTCCGTCAACGCGTTGACGACGCGTTCGACCTCGTCGACGGCCTTGTCGATGTTGCCGATGCCCTCGCGGAAGCCGACGGTGATGACGCCGCCGCCCTCGTTCAGACTCGTCGTCAGTTCGTCGACCTCGTCGAGGTCCCAGATCGCGTCCTCGACCTTGCGGGCGAGCGACTCCTCGACCTCCTCCGGCGTCGCGCCCGGATACGGGAGCAGTACCGACGCCTGCTCGGGCTGCATCTCCGGGAAGAACTCGCGCCGGATGACGGTCGACACCCACAGGCCGCCGATGATCAGCGACACCATGAGGAGGTTGACCGGCACCGGCTTGCGGACGCCGAAGCGGGCCAGGCTCATGACGCGCCCTCGCCGTCGCCCGACCGGGCGGCCCGCTCGATACGGACCGGCGTCACCGCCGCGCCGGGGCGCACGGCCGACGTCGGGTTCAGGATGAGGAGCATCTCGTCGGGCAGCGTCGTGTTGACCACGACCCACTCGTCGTCATCGACGGGCAGCTCGGGAAACGTCGCGCGGACGTGATAGTCGACCTCGATCGCGATCGCCCGCACGATGCCGTCCTCGACGAACAAGGCCCGATCACGCTCGACCGCCCGGCGCGGGAGCGCGAACCGCGCCTCGCTGTGACGACCGGTGATGACGCCCTCGACGAACCGGCCGGGCGCCAGGGGGACGTCGGTGGACTCGATCTCGACGTACACCGTCACCGTGCGCGTGCGCTCGTCGTCCGCGGGCGCGATGCGCGCGATCACGCCGCGCCACTCCCGCTGGTCCCGACCCACCGAACGGATCGACGCCTGATCGCCGAGGGCGAGGTCGACGCGAGCGGCGGCGGGCAGGCGCAGCGGCACCTCGACGCGGTCGAGGTTGACGATGCGGGCGACGCGGCTTCCCGGCACGAGGTTCTCGCCGACCTCGATGTCGACCTCCTGGAGCACGCCGCTGATCGGCGCGACGATGACCGAGCGCCGGATGTTGTTCCGCGCCATGGCGAGTTCGACGTCGAGCCCGCTGCGTTCGGCGGCGAGGCGCTGCCGCCGGGGCTCGATCTTCGCGACCTCCTCCGTCGCCGAGACCCACGCCTGTTCCTTGGCCTTGAGCGTGTCCTCGGCGCGATCGACCTCGAGGTCGATGACGCCCGAACTGCCGCGGGCGTCGCGGTAGCGTTCGTAGATGCGCCGGGCGATCTCCATCGCCTCGCGGGCGAGATCGCGGCGCTGGGTCCAGCTCGTGAGTTCGAACTCGAGTTGCCGGAGCTGGGCGTCGATCGAGGCGACGCGCTGGGTGATCATGTCGCGCTGCGAGATGAAATCGTCGGCGTCCAGACGAGCGATGACATCCCCGGCCGCGATGGGACGCCCGGGCTCGATGACCGCCGGACGCTCGGCGACGATCGCGCCGACCTCGGCGGGGACGTCGACGGTGTCCATCGCCGCGGCCGTGCCGTAGCCGACCCACTGGCGCCGGACCGGCAGCGGCGTCAGGGCGAGCACCCCCGCGCGCGGCGCGCCGCCCGCGTCGTCCGAAGCCGTGGGTTGCGAGCGCGTGTCGTACAGCCACCCGGCGACGCCGATCGCGGCCGCCACCAGGATGAGACAGACGAACGCGCGCGTCACGAAGGAGAGGATGCCGAAGGAACGGTGGTGCTTCATGACGGGCGGGGACTCGGACGGGAGGGAAGTGAGAAGCGTAGGCGGAATCGGACGAACGGGCGAACCGGGTTCGACGCCCGCGCGGGTCCGGACGCGGCTGACAGCCCTCGCATCGTCTGGTACGCTCACGATCATGCCCGAGCCGCTCACGGTCGCCGAGGTCGAACACGTCGCGAAGCTCGCGCGTCTGCGCCTGACCGCGGACCAGATCGAGGCGTGCCGGCGTCAATTGTCGACCGTGCTGGACCACATCGCGACCCTCAGCGAGCTCGACGTCGACGGCGTCGAGCCGATGGCCTACCCGTCCGATCTCGTGAACCGTCTCGCCGACGACGTCGTCGAGCCGTCCATGACCCTGGACGACCTCCTCCGGAACGCGCCGGGCGTCGAGGGCGACTTCATCGCCGTGCCCAAGGTGCTCGGCGACGGCGGTGGCGCGTGACGACGGAACCGAATGGCGCCATGCCCACGCCGCCGACGGCCGAACTCCAGACCGTGACCGGACTCGCCGCCGCGATCCGCGACGGACGCACCTCGGCGCTCGACGCCGTCGAACGCTGTCTCGATCGCATCCGCGCGCACGACGAACGTCTCGGCGCCTTCCGCGAGTCCTGCGACGATGCCGCGCGGACGCGGGCGGCGGCGCTCGACGCGCGGCTCGCCGCCGGCGAGTCCGTCGGACCGCTCGCCGGCGTTCCGGTGGGCGTGAAGGACAACATCGCGACCCGCGACGGGCGCACCTGCTGCGGCTCGAAGATGCTCGAGACGTTCGCATCGCCCTACCAGGCGACCGTCATCGAACGCCTCGAGGACGCCGGCGCGATCGTTCTCGGCAAGACGAACTGCGACGAGTTCGCGATGGGCTCGTCCACCGAACACTGCGCCTTCGCGACGACGCGCAACCCGTGGGA
>JAGQOI010000309.1 GCA_020427625.1 Phycisphaerales bacterium
CAAAACCGCGAAAATGCCTGCGAAGGCATGGGAGTCCCGGTGCCGGCGCCGGCGGTCCCTACACTGTGCCCCGTGAACTGGCTTGAGATTCTCGGACTGATCGTGCTGGGCCTGACGGCCGGCGGGCTGGGCGGACTCCTCGGGATCGGCGGGTCGGTCATCATGATCCCCGCGCTCATGCTGCTGCTGGACAAGAACCAGCATCTGGCGGCGGCGGCGGCGATGATCATCAACGCGGCGATCGCGTTTCCGGCGATGTACCGGCATTCCCGGGCGAAGGCCGTCCGCTGGGACGTCGTGATCCGCATGCTGCCGGCGGCGATCATCTGCATCGTGCTCGGCGTCGAGTTGAGCAACACCGTCGACGCCGCGCTGCTGCGCCGCCTGTTCGGCGTGTTCCTGCTCTACGTCATCGCGATGAACGTCATCCGCATGGTCCAGTCGACCGGAGAGCCGGACGTCGAGGCCCAGCGCACGAGCTGGCCGGTGTGTTCGGTGACGGGCGGCCTGATCGGCTTCGTCGCGGGCCTGCTCGGCATCGGCGGCGGCGCGATCGGCGTCCCGCTCATCCAGCGGATCTGCAACCTGCCCCTCCGACAGTGCATCGCGTCGATGTCGGCGCTCATGGGCGTCACGGCGACGGTCGGCGCGGTCATGAAGAACGTGACGCTCGATCGGGTCGCGACGGCGAGCGGCGAGACCCTGCACTGGATGGACAGCGTCGAGATCGCCGCCGTGCTTCTGCCGACCGCCGTCCTCGGCGGACTGCTCGGCGCGACGCTCACGCACATCCTCCCGCTGAAGTACGTCCGGTTCGCCTTCCTCGTCCTCATCACCATCGCGGCGATGCGGATGCTCGGGCTCGACCAGGCCCTCTGGTCCCTCCTGCCGTCGTCCGGGACCTGAACCCTCGCCGCGGCGGACGTGTCCCGAACCCGGCCTTCCGGGACATGCATCGAACCCCGGCCGCCCGGGACCGGTACGGATGCTGAAGGAGGATCGTCCCCGAATGATCTCGACGATGAACAATCTCAAGACCGTGCTGTTGCTCGGCGCGCTGTTCGGACTCGTCGTGTGGGTCGGTTCGTACTGGGGCACGGGGGGCATGCTCGTCGCGGGCGTGCTCGCGACCGTCATGAACTTCGGCGCGTGGTTCGCCTCCGACAAGATCGCGATCGCCGCCATGCGCGGGCGCCAGGTCGACGAGACCACCGCGCCCGACCTCGTCCGCATGGTCGCGCGGCTCGCCGAACGCGCCAACCTGCCCATGCCCCGCGTCTACGTCTGTCCCCAGGACGCGCCGAACGCGTTCGCGACGGGGCGCAATCCGAAGCACGCGGCCGTCGCCGTCACCCGCGGCGCGCTCCAGCTCCTCGCGCCCGAGGAACTCGAAGGCGTCATGGCCCATGAACTTGCGCACGTGAAGAACCGCGATACGCTCACGTCGACGATCGCCGCGACCGTCGCCGGGCTCTTCGCGATGCTGTCGAACATCATGATGTACTCGTTCATGCTCGGCGGGAACCGGCGCGACGGCGCGCACCCGCTGGTGCTGCTCGGGACGGTGCTGCTCGGCTCGATCGGCGCGGCCCTCATCAGGGCGATGATCAGTCGCTCGCGCGAATTCGTCGCCGATGCCGACGGCGCCCGCATCGCCGGCAGCGCCCACGGTCTCATGTCGGCGCTCCAGAAGCTCGACACGTACGCGAAGCGCATCCCCATGCGGAACCCCAATCCCGCAATGAACAACCTGTTCATCGTCGAGCCGTTCATGGGCCGCACGCTCACGAACCTGTTCGCGACCCATCCCCCCACCGCCGCCCGCGTCGCGGCACTGCAGCAGCAGGCCCGCGCGATCGCCGGCGGGCGCTGATCGGCCGCGCGGCCGGTTCCGTTCACTCGGCGACGTCGAGCGGGTGGGCGTCGGGCGCGGGCGCTTCGGCCTCGCGCTCCCAGTACGGCGTGTCCCCGGCGCCCGGCTTCGGCCGGCGGCCGCCGGTGCGGGTGCGGATCTCGTGGCGCAGTTCCATGCGCATCGTCTCGATCTCGCGCCGGAGGCGTTCGAGCGCGCCGTCGGGACCGAGGGCGACGAGATCACGGGAGGCGACCGGCGTGCCGATGGCCGCCGCGATGCGTCCGCGGAGCTTCGGACGGGAGGCGCCGGGCGGGAAGACGTCCCAGACGCCGTCGATGGCGATGGGCAGCACGGTCGCGTCGGCGCGTTTGAGGAGGAGCCAGACGCCGCGCTGGAAGGGGTGGAGCGCGCCGTCGAGGCTGCGCGACCCTTCGGGGAAGATGATGATGGTGCGTCCGGCCTGGAGTTCGCGCAGCGCGGTGCGCATCGACGCGACGTCGCCGGCGCTCTCCTGGTCGAGCGGAATGACGCCGATGGAGCGGAGCATCCAGCCCATGATGCGCCCGTCGAACAGCGTGTGCCGCGCCAGGGCCGCGAAGGGCCGGTCGCTCAGGAACGATCCGACGAGCGGCGGATCGAGGTGCGACTGGTGGTTCGCGACGTAGAGGACCGGACCGGTGCGGGGGATCCGTTCGGTCCCGCGCATGCGGGCGCCGTAGAGCAGGCGTCCGACGAGACGGATGGCACCGGCGACGATCGTCCACCAGAACAGGACTCGACGGCGCGGCCAGCCGGGCGCGCGGCGTTTGACCTGCCACCAGGTCATGCCGCGTCGTCTCCGTCGGCGTCCGTCTCGTCGGCGGCGTCCGGATCGGCGAATCCGGCGATCTCGCGGCGCACGGTGCGTTCCATGAGGTCGACGACGAGGTCGATGGAGAGCGGCCCGGTGTCGATGGTGATCGCGCCGCGCGGGCGGATGAGCGGACCGTCGCGGCGCGACGTGTCGAGCGTGTCGCGGCGCTCGATGTCATCGAGCACGCCCGCGGCATCGACGGCGCGTCCGGACTCGGTGAGCTGGGCGATCCGGCGTTCGGCGCGGACCTCGGCATCGGCATCGAGGAAGAATCGGACGGGCGCATCGGGAAAGACCGCGGAGCCCTGGTCGCGTCCCTCGGTGACGAGTCGGGGATGTCGGGCGGCGATCTCGCGCTGGAGCGCGACGAGCACCTCGCGGACCTCGGATCGGGCGGCGACGATCGAGACGATGCCGCTCACGTCCATGTCGCGGATGCGTTCGCCGACGTCACGGTCCTCGAGCATGATCCGAGGCGGGTCGGCGGTCCAGTCGAAGTGAAGGTCTCGTCGCCGGACGGCGGCGGCGACGGCGGGCCCGTCGGTGGGATCGAGCCCTTCTTCGATGACGATGAGGGACACGGCTCGATACATCGCGCCGGTGTCGAGGACTTCGAGTCCGAGTCGTCGGGCGAGGAGGTGGGCGACGGTCGACTTGCCCGTCCCGGCCGGGCCGTCGATGGTGATGATGACGGGCGTCCGGGTGGTCATCGCCGGGCTCAGACCTGATCCTCGTCGATGGCCTCCTGGAGCACGGCTCGGGCCGCCTCGATGGCCTCGACGGGGTTCTTCCGACCCTGGAAGTCGATCGCGAGCGTGTTCACGAACCCGACGCTCCGGATGGTCTGCACACATTCCTTGAGATCGTACCCCGGATGCCCGCCCTTCGGGTCGAAGTCGTCGATGGTCGCGTGGATGGCGCCGGCGTAGGGCGCGAGCTTGCGGAGGGTCTGGACGAGGTCGCCGCTGGCGGCGGCATGGGCGAAGCTCGGCAGCGAGCCGATGCGGAACCCGCCGACGCGCTTGATGAGGTCGGTGAGCCGGTCGGGCTGCTCGGTCATCTTGCCGTGGGGCGCGATGAGGAGGTTCACTTCCATGCGGTCCATCGCCCGCATGACCTCCTTGAGTTCGCCGGCCGTCGTCTCGAAATCGGCCTCGCTCGCCGACCCCTCGCACTTGATGCCCAAGGCATTGCATCCCAGACGGTTGGCCGCGACGACGAGACGCTTGACCCGGTCGCGGGCCTCGGCCCGCTTGGCGGCCGATCGATCCGCGAACCGCAGCGGGCCGTCCTCGACGAGGACGAGGCACGGACAGCCGGCCTTGTCGGCGCGATCGCGCAAGCGGTCGAGATCGTCGAGGTTCCAGCCCGACAACAGCGAGGCGCTGATGTTCAGGCCACGCAGTTCGAACTCGCGGATGATCATCGACGGGTAGTCGAAGACGTCCGGGACCGGTTCGCCGTCCGGAGAGACGAAGAGATCGGTTCGGGAGACGGCCAGGGTCAGCAGCATGAAGGACTCGCTCGAGGTGAATCGAGGCTGGAGTCTACCGCACGCCGCGATCGGACGAAACCAAGGACGCGCCGGCGCGGATGATGACGGTGCCGAACTCCCGACCTGACAAGAAAACGTCGGTCTGTTCAGACCGACGTTTTCCGGAGGGGAGAAAGATCCATAGGGAATGGACTTCGGCCGAAGCCGAGGCCATTCGAAACAATAGCCCGCTCCGTGACGGAGGCAAGATGTTTTGCGCCAATCTACCCAAATTACCGAATACCGAGACGTCGATGCCTGCTTGTGTCCCACCGCGCCCGCGCCCCCGGGGGGTCGCGGCGCCGGACGCCGCCGGTTGCCGCGTCGCGATTGAAGACTATGATGGCCGACCCTTCCCAACGGGTGTGCATGGAGATTCGATCGATGGCGAGCCCGAGCGACTGCCGCTTCACCGACACCCACGAGTGGTTCCGCCTCGAGGGCGACACCGTCACGATGGGCATCACGAAGTACGCGGCCGACGAACTGACGGACATCACGTACGTCGAGATGCGTCCCGTCGGCACCGTGATCGCCGCCGGGGACTCCGTCGGCGAGGTCGAGTCGGTGAAGACGACGGCGGACGTGTACAGTTGCGTCGCCGGCGAGATCATCGAGGTCAATGCCGCCCTCGACCAGGATCCGTCCAAGGTGAACGGCGACGCGACCGGCGCGGGCTGGCTCGTCAAGCTCCGGGTCGCCGATCCCAAGCCCCTGAGCGGCCTGATGGACGGCGCCACCTACGATGCCAAATACCCCGCCGGCTGATCCGTCGGGGCGCCGGACCGAGGTCCACGTCGCCGGCGTCACGAAATCCTTCGCCCTGCGCTCGCATACCGTCGCGGCTCTGCGGGGCGTCGATCTGCACATCGACGAGCCCGGCTTCTACGCCATCATGGGTTCGAGCGGCTCGGGAAAGACGACGCTCCTGCACCTGCTCTCCGGTCTCGACCGTCCCGACGCCGGCACCATCGAGGTCGCGGGCCAGCGGATCGACATGCTCTCGGAGACCGGCCTCACCCGCTACCGCCGACACCGCATCGGCGTCGTGTTCCAGCAGTTCAACCTCATCCCGACCCTCACGGCGATCGAGAACGTCGCCCTGCCGGGCGTCCTCGACCGACAGCCGGCCAGGGTCGGCCAGGCCCGGGCCGCGGAACTGCTCGAGGCGCTCGGACTCGCCGATCGTCGGCACCACCGGCCGGACGCGATGTCGGGCGGCGAGCAGCAGCGGGTCGCGATCGCGCGGGCGCTCTTCTTCGAGCCGGCCGTGCTGTTCGCCGACGAGCCGACGGGCAACCTCGACTCGTCGACGAGCGACCAGATGTGGCGCGTGCTGCACGACGTCGTCGAACGCTTCCGCCTCACGCTGCTGATGGTCACCCACGAACCGTCCGCCGCCATTCACTGCCGCTCGGTGTTCCTGCTCCGCGACGGCCGGATCACGGGCACCTTCGATGTCGGGACTTCTGATGCTGCCGAGCTGGCGTCTCGCGCGCAACAACTTGGCTGGTAGACCCGGCCGCACGGCCCTCATGGTCGGTGCCCTGGCCCTCGCGGCGAGTCTCGTCACGGCGGTCTCGTGCACCATCGGCACCGTGCAGCACGCGTTCGAGTTCCGCGTCGCCCAGATCCTCGGCGCCACCGACGCCCGCATCTTCCACCAGGGCAACAACCGCTTCGACGACGCCATGCTGGACCGGGCGCGCGCCTGGCCGGAGGTTGCCGCGGCGGCCGGACACCTCTCGTCATCGATCACCCTCGTCCGCGCCGACGGCGCCCGCGATCCCGCGACGAACGACCGGCTCCGCTGTTCGCCGAACGCGCACGGCGTCGACCTGGACGTGACCCGCGAGTTCCGGGAGTTCGAACTCGAATCCGGGCGCGAACCGGCGGCGCCGAACGAGATCCTCATCGATCCGCTCACCGCCGACGCCCTCCGCGCCGGACCCGGCGACGTGCTCCAGATCGAGCGCTTCGGCGATCCGATCGAACTCGTCGTCACCGGCGTCGAGAAGCGCATGCGCCTCGGCACGCTGCAGCGCCCCCGCGTGCGGATGGACCGGCGCACGCTCGCCGACGCCGCGAACCAGCGCGGCGAACTGTCGTACATCCTCATCAAGCTCCGCGACGGCGTCCGTCCCGAGACGTTCTGCGCCGAGCACGGCGCCGAGGTCGAGCCGCCGCTCATCCTCGAACCGGCCGAACTCGTGAAGACCGGCTTCTACGAGCGACTCCAGGCGGGCAAGCTGGGCTTCGTCGTCGCGACGGTGCTCGCCTTCCTGTGCGCCTCGTTCATCGTCGTCACCGGACTCACCAGCGGCGTGACGGAGAAGCAGCGCCAGCTCGCGATCATCCGCTGCATCGGCGGGACGCGCGGGCACCTGTTCCGCAGCGAGCTGCTCGCGGGCGGCGCGCTCGGCATCGCCGGCGTCGTCATCGGCGTCCCCCTCGGTATCGGACTCGCCGGACTCCTCGCCTGGTGGTTCCGTGCGTTCCTGCCCGTCCCGCTCGCGATCCCCGGCCTCGGCATCGCGCTCACCGCGAGCGGCTCGATCCTCAGCGGCCTGCTCGGCGCGGTGTTCCCCGCGATGCTCGCGGCCCGCGTGTCGCCGCTCCAGGCGATGACGGCGACCGCCCGACCGGCCTCGCCCGCCGGACTCGTCGCGGCGACCATCGTCGGACTCGCCCTCGTCGCGATCGAACTGCTCCTGCTCCTGTCCGGCGACCCGCAGACGGTGTTCTGGCTCTACGTGACGATCGGACTCCCGGCGTCGACGATCGGGTACTTCATCCTCGGCGTCCCGGCGGTCCTCATCGTCACCGTCCTCTTCGCGTCACCGGTGTCGGCGGCGCTGCGCCTGCCCGGCGGGATGCTGCGACGAACGATGTTCGCGACGCCGTTCCGGCACGGGCTCACGGCCGGGGCGCTCATGGTGGGGATCACGATTCTCACGAGCACGTGGACGAACGCCAACACGATCGTGAGCGGCTACCTCGACAAGATCAAGTTCGCCGACGGGTTCGCCTACCGGACGAACGGCCTGACGCAGGACGAGCAGAAGGCGATCGCGGCGCTGCCGTTCGTGACGGCGTCGGCGCCGATCGGGTACATGCCGCTGCGGATCATGAACCGGACGGTGTTCGGCATCGAGGGTCTCTCGACGCCGGGCGTGATCTGCGTGGGCTTCGATCCGGAGCGGTTCTTCGCGATGAACGCGGTGCACTGGGCCGCGGGCGATCCGGCGACGGCGTTGCCGCGCCTGAAGTCGGGCGACGCGATCGTGGTCGCGGAGGAGTTCCTCGCGCGGGGCATCGGGCTGGGCGACCGGCTCGTGCTCGGCGCGGGTCGGGTGGAGCACGAGTTCGAGGTGGTCGGGGTCGTCGATTCCGGCGGCCTGGACATCGTCACGCAGTCGTTCGGTCTGCGCAGCGCCTACCTGCAGCACGCGCGAAGCTGCGTCTTCATGGACTTCGGCGCGGTCGAGCGCGTCTACGACAACCACGACGCGCTGCTCATGCAGTTGAACCTCGCGGACGACGTCGACGACGCGACCGCGTCCCAGGCCGTCGAGGCCGTGATTCCCGGCGGAATCTTCCGCAGCGGACGGTTCATCCGGCAGCGGATCGACAACATCGTGTCCACCGCGCTCACCGTGAACGCGACGATCGCCTTCGCCGCCCTGCTGCTCGCGTGCCTCGGCGTCGGCAACGTGATCATGGCGAACATCCACTCGCGCCGGTTCGAGTTCGGCGTGCTGCGGGCGGTGGGCGCGACACGCACGACGGTCGCGGCCCTGATCCTCGCCGAGGCCCTGCTGCTCGCGCTCGCGGCGATCCTCGTCGGCACGACGCACGGCATTCAGCAGGCCTGGGTGACCGCCATCCAGTACCGCGACCTCGCCGGCATCCCGTTCGACCACCTCGCGGTGCCGTACGGGAGCGTCGCGATCGGGTGGCTCGTGCTCATCGGCATGACGCTCGCGTCGGCCCTGCCCGCGGTCCGATCGCTCATCGCCCGCGTGCCCCGCGCACTCGTCGCGAGCGGTCGCAACGGCTGACGGGCGTCAGGCGCCGGCGGCGGCGGCGGATCGTTCGTGCAGTCGGCGCCGCACCTCGTCGACGGCGGACGTCGCGGCCCGGGCGCCGACGGTGTCGCCGACGATCAGGTCGAGGTCGAGGACTGCGCCGGGCGCCACGATGATGCTGCGGGTCCGGAGCGATCCGGTCGCCCGCGACTTCGGCGTGAAGGTGGACGGTCCGTGCACGAGGGCGGCGGCGTTCATGGCGCCGTCGACCTGCAGGCAGCCGCACTCGATCTGCCCGGTGACGGACCCGCGCCGGGCGATGCGCACATGCCCGAGCGTGCGGACGGTGCCCTGCACGGTGGAGGACAGCACGGCGTCCTGGAGTTGCAACTGGCCGGTGCACGCGGGACAGCGGATGCTGATCGCGCGGCGCGGCGCATCGAACGCCGCGCCGCAATGCGGGCAGGCCAGTCGCCGGACCGGGAATCGTGCCGTCAGGCCGGCCGGGCGTCTTTCGCGTCCGTCGACATCGCTCGGCGCAGCCATGGCGGCGTCCTCTCGGCGCGGGCCGGCATCAGGCGCTGGCGGGACGGTTGAGCACGGACGATCGTCGGCGCAGGAGGCCGGCGACGGCGGTGTTCTCCTCGGCCTTCGGGCCGGGTTCGACGTCGGGCACGCGTCCGATCGGATCGTTCGCGCGGGTCTCGGACGCCCGCTCGGCGGCGTTCGGGTCGAGCGCGATCGAGTATCGGGTGGGCGGCGTGTCCGGATCGGGCTTTGCTTCGGCGGTGGCGCCGGGCAGCGTCGCGATGGTGGACGGTTCGGGACCGATGACGACGTGCCCGCGGTAGGTCGCGCCTTCACAGATCGCGATCGCCTTCGCGTAGAGGTCGCCGACGAGGCGCGAGCGCGCCGTGAGTTCGACGGTCTCGCCGCAGACGACGTTGCCGGTGATGGTGCCCTGGAGCTTGAGGTCGCCCTCGCAGGTGACGTCGCCCTCCACGGTGCCGCGGAGATCGAGAGCGCCGCTCTGGACGCTGCCGTTGACGCGTCCGTGCTCACCGATGGTGAGGGCGCCGACGATGTCGAGAGCGCCGTCGACGACGCCGAGGATGACGGCGTCGCCGTCGAGCGCGATGTCGCCGGCGATGCGGCAGGACGGCCCGATGACGGTCGCCTGGGACGGAGTGACGTTGGGATTCTTCGCGGTCACGGCGGGACTCCTTTCCCGTTCATGGGGAACGAATGCGTGCGGAGTCTCTTCGGCGGGAGATGCCGCGAGCCGTGAATGCGGCGACGCGGTCCGATAAGCGCCCCGGGCGGCCTCCTGCGCAAGTCCGACGCGATTCCCGCGGCCGGTCGCGCGGACTCGGCCGGTCGCGGGCGGTTCCGCGCAGGACCTGCCCGATCCCGCGGACGAAGCGGCGTAGAATCCGGCGATGTCCGACGGTCACGCATTCCGCCTCGTCTCCGACTACACCCCCACCGGCGACCAGCCGCAGGCGATTTCTGCGCTCGTCGCGGGCATCGAGGGCGGGCGTCGTCACCAGGTCCTGCTCGGCGCCACCGGAACCGGCAAGACGTTCACGATGGCGAACGTGATCGAGCGGGTGAACAAGCCGACGCTCATCATCTCCCACAACAAGACCCTCGCGGCCCAGCTCTACGAGGAGATGAAGGAACTCTTCCCGGACAACGCCGTCTCCTACTTCGTCTCCTACTACGACTACTACCAGCCCGAGGCGTACATCCCCCAGCGGGACATCTACATCGAGAAGGACGCCTCGCGCAACGACGATCTCGACCGGCTCCGTCTCGCGGCGACGTCGAGCCTGCTCTCCCGGTCGGACGTCATCATCGTCGCGTCGGTCTCGTGCATCTTCGGTCTCGGCTCGCCCGAGGAGTACCGCAACCGCGTCCTCCCCCTCGCCGTCGGCGACACCGTCGACCGCCGCTCGCTGCTCCTCGGGCTCAGCGACATGCAGTACGCGCGGACGGATCTCGATCTCCAGCGCGGGCGCTACCGGGTGAAGGGCGACGTCATCGACATCTGGCCCGCGTACGAGCAGTTCGCCGTGCGGGTCGAGTTGTTCGGCAACGAGATCGAGCGCCTCGAGTTCATCCACCCGACCTCGGGCGAGCAGCTCGCGACGGAGACCCGGGTCTTCATCTTCCCCGCCGTGCACTACGTCATGCCCGAGGACCGCATGAAGGAAGCCCTCGCGAACATCCGCGCCGAACTCGACGAGCGCGTCATGGCCCTGCGCCACGAGGGCAAGCTGCTCGAAGCCCAGCGCCTGCTCGCCCGCACGAAGTACGACCTGGAGATGATGGAGGAGGTCGGCTACTGCTCGGGCATCGAGAACTACTCCGCGCATCTCGACGGACGCCCGCCGGGCGCGCGCCCCTACGCGATGCTCGACTACTTCCGCTACGTGCCCGATCGCGATCCCGACGACTGGCTCGTGTTCATCGACGAATCCCACGTGATGGTCCCGCAAGTGCGGGCGATGTTCAACGGCGATCGCGCCCGCAAGCAGGTGCTCGTGGAACACGGGTTCCGACTGCCGTCCGCCATGGACAACCGGCCGCTCACGTTCGAGGAATTCGAGGCCGTCGTCCCGCAGGTCGTCTACGTCTCCGCGACGCCGAGCGCGTACGAACTGGAGCAGGCGGAAGGCATCGTCGTCGAGCAGGTCATCCGGCCCACGGGACTGCTCGATCCGATCATCGAGATCCGGCCGACGGAAGGCCAGGTGCCGGACCTCATCGAGCTCTGTCTCGCCCGCGCGGCTCGTCACGAGCGCGTCCTCATGACGGTCCTCACGAAACGGCTCGCCGAGGACCTCACGAACTTCCTGCACGAGAAGGGTCTGCGGGTGCGCTACCTGCACTCGGAGATCGACACGCTCGAACGGGTGACGATCCTGCGCGAGCTGCGCGAGGGCGACTTCGACGTGCTCGTGGGCGTGAACCTGCTGCGCGAGGGACTCGACCTGCCCGAGGTCGCGCTCGTGTGCATCCTCGACGCGGACAAGACCGGGTTCCTGCGGAGCGAGACGAGCCTGATCCAGACGATGGGTCGGGCGGCTCGCAACGTGAATTCCCGGGTCATCATGTACGCGGACACGATCACGCCGCAGATGCAGGCCGCGATCGACGAGACGGAACGCCGGCGCGAGAAGCAGATGGCGTACAACGAGGCGCACGGGATCACGCCGGAGACGATCGTGAAGGCGATCCGCAGCGGGATCGAGCGCGAGCTGTCGGGTCGCCGCACGGCCCGCGAGGCGTTGAGCGGGCGCCAGTCCGAGCAGGAGTACGACCGCACGGAACTCGTGACGCTGCTGGAGAAGGAGATGCTCGAGGCGGCGGCGCGTCTGGAGTTCGAGCGCGCGGCATCGTTGCGCGACCAGGTCGCCCAGCTCAAGGCCGCGCCGGACTACGGCGGTCGCTCGAAGATCACCCGCGAGGAGGTCGAAGCCCCGAAGCCCAGACCGGGTGCCGCGGGCTCGAAGGCGGGCATCACGAGCAAGGGCTCGAAGAAGAAGAAGAAGGCGTCGCGCTGACGACGAGACGAGCGGCGTCCTCAGCCCACCCGGCCGTATTCCTCCAGGCCGAAGTGCTTGATCTTCTTGTAGAGCGTCGTGCGGTTCACCTGGAGTGCCTCGGCGGTCTTCTGGCGGTTCCAGTCGTTCGCTTCGAGGGCGGCGAGGATGATGCGCTTCTCGGGTTCCTCGAGGGCCTGGCGCAGGGGCATCGGGTGATACTCGCCGTCGACGAGCGGCCAGGCGCCGGCGCCGGTCGACGCGCGACCGGGCGGGCGGTTCGTCACGACGTGCGGCGGCAGGTCGGCGACGTCGATGACGGTCGCCCGCGTGAGCACGATCGCACGCTCGATGATGTTCTCCAGCTCGCGCACGTTGCCGGGGAACGAGTACGCCTGCAGCGCGCGCATCGCCTCGGGCGTGAAGCCCGTCACGACGCGTCCGAGTTCCTTCGTGCATCGCGCGAGCGTGTGCTCGGCGAGCAGCGGCACGTCCATCACGCGATCGCGCAGCGGCGGCAGTTCGATGTTCACGACGTTGATGCGGTAGTAGAGGTCGGGCCGGAACTCGCCGCGGGCGACGAGGTCCTCCAGCGGCTGGTTCGTCGCGAGGATCACGCGCACGTCGACCTCGACGGTCCGGTTCGATCCGACCGGCTCGAACACCCGCTCCTGGAGGACGCGCAGCAGCTTGAGCTGCATGCCCGGCGAGGCGGAGTTGATCTCGTCGAGGAACAGCGTGCCGCGATCGGCGGCGAGGAAGCGCCCGGGCTTGTCGACGTGCGCGCCCGTGAACGCGCCCTTCACGTGCCCGAACAGCTCCGATTCGAGCAGCGTCTCGGGAATCGAGCCGCAGGCGAGCTCGACGAACGGCGCATCGGCCCGCGGCGAGCGCCGGTGGATCGCGCGGGCGATCATCGACTTGCCCGTGCCCGACTCGCCGCACATGAGCACCGTCGTCCGCGCCGGCGCCACCGCCTCGATCACGTCGAAGATGCGCCGCATGCGCGCATCGGCGCCGACGATGTTGTCCATCCCGTACCGGTGGTCGAGCTGGCGACGCAGATGACCGTTCGTCGCGACCAGC
>JAGQOI010000310.1 GCA_020427625.1 Phycisphaerales bacterium
CGTGACGGCGACGGGCATCGTCATCCTCCCCGTCGGGCGAGCGCTTCGGCCGCCTCGTCGAGCAGCGTGAGGCGTCCGCCGTAGGTGCGACGGAGATTCTCGGGCGTGAAGACGTCCTCCGTCCGACCGAACGCGACGACCCGCATGTTCAGAAGCAGGACGTGATCGAAGTACTGCGGAACGGTCTGGAGATCGTGGTGCACGACGAGGACCGTGCGCCCGGCGGCGCGGAGTTCGTGCAGGAGGTCGACGATCGCCCGTTCCGTCGCGGCATCGACGCCGGCGAACGGCTCGTCCATGAGATAGAGACGCGCATCCTGCGCCAACGCGCGGGCGAGAAAGACCCGCTGCTGCTGCCCGCCCGACAACTGGCTGATCTGACGCCGCGCGGCATCGGCCATGCCGACGCGCTCCAGCGCCTCCATCGCCGCGTCGCGATGTTCGCGCGAGATCGGGCGCAGCCAGCCGATGTGTCCGTACCGACCCATCAGCACGACGTCGAGCGCGCTCACCGGGAACTCCCAGTCGACGCTCTCCCGCTGCGGAACGTAGCCGACGAGCCGGCGCTGCCGCCGGTACGGCTGGCCGTAGATCAGCACGCGTCCCGACACCTTCGGAATGAGATCGATCGCCGCCTTGATGAGCGTGCTCTTGCCCGCGCCGTTCGGTCCGACGATGCCCGTCAGACTGCCCTCCGTCGCGTCGAGATCGACGTCCCACAGCACCGGACGCCGGTGATAGGCGACGGTCATGTCGTGGATGGACAACGGCGCGTCGGCCGAATGCTCGGCGCCCGTCGCGGTGGAGGCGACCGGAAGATCGCGCGGGGCGGGATCGGCGATGGTCATGGGGTCGCTCCACCGGCGGCCAGCCGACCCGACATGCCGCGCTCCGGCGCCGTGCCGCCGAGCCCGCGGGTGATGACGGTGATGTTGTGATCGATCATGCCGATGTAGGTTCCCTCGTAGGTTCCGGCGGGACCCATGGCGTCGGAGTAGAGCGTGCCGCCGACGGTGATGGTGACGCCCCGCGAGGCGGCGCCTTCGACGAGGGCGCGGACCTCCTTGTCGGCGACGCTGGTCTCGACGAACACGGCGGTGATCCCGCGTTCGACGATGAGGTCGACGAGCATGTTGATCTGGGCGACGCCGGCCTCGGAACTCGTCGAGATGCCGCGGATGCCGGTGACGTCGAGCCCGTAGGCGCGTCCGAAGTAGTTGAACGCATCGTGGGCGGTGATGAGGACGCGTCGGGGTTCGGGGATCGTCGCGATGCAGGCGCGGGCGTAGTCGTCGAGGGCGTCGAGGGACTCGCGGTACGCGGCCGCGCGGGTGCGGTACTCGGCGGCATGTTCGGGGTCGGTCGCGCTCATCGCGTCGGCGACGGCCTGGACGGCGGCGCGCCAGCCGGCGACGTCCATCCACACGTGGGGGTCGGGGTTTCCGTCGAAGCCGTCGGGCGTGAGCAGGTACTCCGGATCGATCCGTTCCGTGACGGCGAACACCGGCCGCCCGTCGGCGGCGAGGCGATCGAGCGTCTCGGTCATGCGTCCTTCGAGATGCAGCCCGCTGTAGAAGATGATGTCGGCTCCGCTGAGCCGCGCGATGTCGCTGCGCGTCGCCTGGAACAGGTGCGGGTCGACCCCCTCGCCGATGATGTTGTCGACGTCGGCGTGCGGACCGACGACCTCGCGGACGATGTCGGCGACCATGCCGACGGTGCACACGATGCGGAGGCGGGCGGGCGCGGCCGCGGGATCGGTCGGCGCGGCGTCGTCGCACCCGGGC
>JAGQOI010000311.1 GCA_020427625.1 Phycisphaerales bacterium
ATCACGATACGTCGAGTGCCTGGGGTCATGCTGCTCGTCGATGTTGATGTGGGGTGGAGGAACGGACGCGGGCCGGATCCGGGATCGGACCGGCGTCGCAGGAGGGATTCCGACGCGAGACGTGGTCCCGAAGCGGACCGGATCTGCCGGCCGCGCGCGGCCGGTCAGCGACCTTCGATGAGTCGCTCGCCGAGCCAGTCGTTGAGTTCCGGGATCATCCGGATCTTCTGGGCGACGGCGACGACGTCGTATTCGAGGCGGTGGAACTCGACGTGTCCCTCGTCGAGGATCGCGTAGCTCGCTCGCGGATCATAGTCGCGAGGCTGTCCGACGGAGCCGGGATTGATGATCGCCTTTTCGGTGTTCGTGAGTTCGTACGTGTTGTTCAGATCGGCCGGGGAGTAGAAGTCCGGCTCGTCGGTGAACACGCCGGGCACGTGGGTGTGTCCGACCATGCCGTAGCGTTCGATGCGATCGAAGATCTGCTGCATCTTCACGGGCGAGTTCATCGCGTCGTCGGGGAACATGTACTCGTTGATCGGCGCCCGCGGCGAGCCGTGCACGCAGAGGAACGCGCCGTCCTTCACCCGCACGCGCAACTGGCCGAGGAATCGCCAGCGTCGTTCCGCGCCCTGCGGATCCTCGCCGTTGTCGAACTGGGCCCGCGTCCAGTACGCGGCCTGTTCGGCGATGGCGTTGAAGTTCGTCGGCTCGTACAGCACGCCGAAGTCATGGTTACCCATGAGGGCCCATTCGCACCGGTCCGCGACGATGTCGACGCACTCGACGGGATTCGGGCCGTAGCCGACGATGTCGCCCAGGCAGATGGTGCGATCCACCGACTGCGTGTCGATGTGATCCATCACGACCCGGAGCGCATCCAGGTTGCCGTGAACGTCGCTGATGATCGCCGTGCGCACCGGGAACTCCCTGCAGGACAACAAAGATCGGCGATGCTAAAGCCATGCCGCCGGACCGTCAATGGACCGTGACGCCCGAGCCGGGCGCCGACCCTCTTCTTCCCAACACGCGAGAACCCGACGCCGACGGACACGAAAGAATTGGGATTTTGTCATCCGACCTGTCCCCCGCTCACCCGAACGCTCGCATTGGGTCATGTTCACCTGAAGCGGTTCAGGTGTACGGGCTACAGCGACGGACGGCGGAGTTCGTCGCGGGGCGACCGTCCTCCTCTCATGGATCTCTGCAACGGACTCGATCCCGGTCTCCGGGATCGGGTCGCCCTTTTTTGGCCCGCCGCCCCAGCCGAACAGAATCCGCCCATCCGGACGTCGCCGGAACGACGCTCGCGCGGGCGTGCCGTCGGGGCCGGTCACAGGGCGGCCGGTCACAGGCGGCCGGTCACGGGACGATGAAGAGGATGATCGCCGCGCCGATGGCGCAGAGGATGAGGATCAGCATCAGGACGCCCGCGCTGATCGTCGCCGCGAGGGGTCGTGCGGACGATCGACGGGCCTCATCGGGCTGGTCGAAGGGATCGTCCGGGTCCTCGAGCGGCCCGTCGGTCGCGTTCTCGGCGAGGACGGCGGTCGCGTCGTCACGGTCGGCGCGGCGGACCATGACGGGAACGCCGCCGCGGGTCGTTGCGAAGCCGATCCCGCCGGTCCAGGATCGTTCCGCGGCGAACACGAACGCCTCGATGCCGGCGTCGCGGAGGACGATCGCGATCGACTCGGCCGCGAACTCGGACGGCACGCGGGTCACTTCGACGAGGGCGTCGGCGTCGGTCGTCATTCCGTGGCCTCCGCGCCTTCGCGGACGCGTTCGACGAGTCCCCAGAGCTGGTCGGCCCGGGATGGTTCGCAGGGTCCGAGCCGGGTCATGACGAGCCAGTCCGAGCACTGATCGCGTTCGATCCACCGTTGGTCGCCGTGCCGGAGGCCGACGGCGCCGAGGGGCTCGTTGAGGAGCATGCCTTCGGCGCGATCGCCGTCGATGCGATGGACCTCGAACCACAGGTGCTCGCGATCGACTGACTCGTCGTCGTCGGGTGCGAAGCCGGCCTTGATGACGAAGACGACGGCGGGTTCGGAGGAGGGCGGCCGGAGTTCGGGCGGCGTCGCGGCGAAGGCCATCGCCATCTGCGACCAGGTGGCGCGAGCGAGGCGGGCGCGGCGTTCGGTCGCGCGGGCGGTCATGTAGAGGATGCCTTCGTCCCCTTCGAGACGGAGGATGACGTTCTCGGGCCAGACCCAGGCGGGTGACTCGCGTCCCTTCGGGTCGGACGCGCAGATCACGGCCTGGACGCCGCTGTGTTCGCCGGTGTCGTCGGAGCGCATCATGAGGGAGCCGGGGACGTCGGCGGGGACGGTCGCGGCGACCTCTTCCCAGGGGTGGAGGACGACGTGCAGTTCGGTGCCGACGGCGAGCGGCGCGCCGATCTCGGGGACGCCCTGTTCGAGGACGAGTTCGCCGATGCTGTTCATGAGGTACTCGGCCATGCCCGCGGCCCGGGCGGGCACCTGGAGCATCTCGAGTTCGGGGCGTCCGCAGCGCGAGAGTCCGTGCGTGTGGATCCAGACGGGATCCTCCGGTCCGGGATCCTGTCCGCGATAGACGGCGTGGATCATCCACAGGATCTCGGCGGGCGGCTCGATGTCGTCGTCGCCGAGGAAGGCCTCCATCGACTCCCGGCGATGCCAGCGCAATGCATTCACGTCGAGCACGGCCGGGATGTCGGAGAATCCGTTGAGCAGGAGTCGAAGGGCGACGGTGAAGGACGCGAGCGGATCGGCCGGGTCGAGGACGGTCTCGATGCCGATGACCCACGGCGCCTGTTCGGCGACGGGGTCGCCCAGTTCGCCGGGCTCGAGGGGGTGCGATTCCTGGCACCAGATGAGCAGCGGCAGGTCGAGCGCGGGCACGCGGGCGACGATCGACCAGCGGATCCGTTCGTCGTCGGTGTCGAACTCGTCGTCGATCGTGAGCGGGCCGCCGGCGGGACCGGAGAGGGCGGCCTGGACTTCCGTCACGCTCGGCGGCTGCGGGTGAATCCACAACGCGATGAGGCGCGTCGGCTCGGGACCCGGGAACGACCATGACGGGTCGACCAGGTCGGAGTCGAGGCTCGATTCCTGCGGCTCGCCCGTCGGCGCCGGTTCATCGTGCGGATCCATGACCGAAGTGTAGCGGTCTCCCGCGCCGCATGCCGCGACCGCGCGATCGTCAGAGGCGGATCCACCCCAGAACGGCGAACGCGCCGACGACGACGACGAGGACGAGCATGCATCGCCGTTCGACGCCTCCGCGCCGGAGGTCGCGATGTTCGAGCATGAGGTCGAACTCGAGTTGCTCGTCGACGATCACGTCGATCACGTCGCGGAGGTCGTGCCAGCACTCGTCGGGGACCTGCACGATGTAGGGCGGCGGCGCGGGCTGGTCGCGGTCGAAGAGTCCGCCACGCCCGCGGGGACTCACGATCCGGGCGTCGAAGCCGATGGCCTGGATCGACGTCGCGACGGCGTCCACGAGTGACGCGTCCTCGACGCGGTACAGTTCACGCCACGATTCGGATGCTCGCATCACCTTCAGTGTACGGGCGCAACCGGCCTGATCGAAGCAGGAAACCGTGCGGAACATCGGCGATTCCGCCTCGCCACGCCTCGCGACGGACGACGTGGTCCGACGGCGGGGGTCCGCGACCCGACCCGCGCCCGAACCCGTCCGGCCGCCGCGCGATGTCGGCGGCGATCAGGCGCCGATGTCCTCGGCCCAGAGGTCGGGTTGGTCGCGCTGGAGTCGTTCCATGAGGGCGATGCAGCGGTCGTCGTGGAGGACGGTGAGATCGATGCCCCGGGCGCGCATCCAGTCCTCGGCGCCCATGAAGGTCTGATGCTCGCCGATGATGACGCGGGGGATGCGGAAGAGGATCGCGGTTCCGGCGCACATGGGGCACGGGCTGAGGGTGGAGACGAGGGTGAGCGTCGACCAGTCGCGTCGGCGGCCGGCGTGCCGGACGCAGACGACCTCGGCGTGTGCGGTCGGATCGCCGCTCTGGACGCGCTCGTTGTGACCGGCGGCGACGACCGTGCCGCGCGGGTCGACGAGCACGGCGCCGATGGGGATGCCGCCCTGTCGCCAGGACCGTTCGGCCTGCTCGACGGCGGCGGTCATCCACTGGTGGATGGTGGCGCTATCATGGTCGTCGCCGCGCATGGCCGGTTCGTCCTTTCTCGTCCTGTCGAAGTCATCATCCATGTCTCAACCCACCGCTGCAACCGCCGTCTCGTCGTCACGTTTCGACGGGATGATCTGTCTGGACACGTCTCAGAACACCCGGATCCCGGTGATGATGGAGTTGGTCGGCGCGCTGAGCCGCGCGGAGACGCCGCAGGACGTGCATCGGACCTTCGCCGCGGGCATTCGCCAGATGTACGGTCCGCGGGGGTACATTTCGCTGTCGACGCGGGGGCTTGAGCCGGGCGAGTACCGGGTGACCCGAGCGTTGCATGCCGAGTCGTTCACGGAGATGCACATGATCGATTCCTGGTCGCGTCCGGAGGACGTTCCGGTGCATCGGGACGGGTTCCTGGGGTCGCTCATTCGATCGGCGTATCCGGAGGTCATTCACGGGCTGGACGTGCCGGACGATCCGGTGCTCGGCGGCTTCCTGGGTCGGTACGGTTCGCTCATGGCGATTCCGCTGTTCGATCACGGCGAGCCGCTGAACTGGGCGATCAGTCTGAGCGAGGCGTCGGACGGGTTCTCGATCGCGGAGCTGGAGGAGCAGATCCTGCGGGCGAACCTGGTCGGGGGGACGGTCCGCAACACGATCATGGCGCACGATCTGAAGCTCGCGAGCGAGCGGATCCGGCGCGAGATGGAACGGATCGCCGACATCCAGCGCGCGCTCCTGCCCGAGACCCTGCCGCAGATCCCGGGCACGTCGATCGCCGCGAGCTACGAGACCTTCGACCAGGCGGGTGGCGACCTCTACATGATCCGTCCGCTCCAGCGCGATGAGGACGGCATTCCCGATGCGAACGGGCCGTGGGCGATCCTCATCGCCGATGCGTCCGGGCACGGACCGGCCGCGGCCGTCGTCATCGCGATGCTGCATGCCATCGTGCATGCCTATCCGGGCATTCCGACGGGACCGGCGGAGGTGCTCGACCATGCGAACGAGCATCTGACGGCGAAGCGTCTGGAGAGTTCGTTCGTCACGGCGTTCCTGGGGATCTACGACCCGAAGACGCGTCGGCTGACGTACTCGTGTGCCGGGCACAATCCGCCGCTGCTGAAGGACATCCGCAAGCAGAGGCCGCTGCGGTGGCTCGATCGGGCGGGCGGGTTTCCGCTGGGCATTCTCGACGACGCGCGATACGAGCAGACGTCGGTGGTGCTCGAACCGGACGAGACGGTCGTGCTGTACACGGACGGCATCACGGAAGCGATGAACGCGAACCGGGACATGTTCGGAACCGAGGGCATCGAAGCCGCGCTCGTGGAATGCACGGGCGAGTCGCATTGCGTGATCCACTCCGTTCTGGCGGGTCTGCGGGCGCACGAGGGCGGGCGGCGTCCGTCGGACGACCAGACGATCGTCGCGATGCAGATCATGCCGGAATGAGCATCGGCCGAGGGGTCCCGGCAGGACCGGGTTCGGGGTGTGATCGGGTCAATCTGGCCCGGATCCGGGCGCCGGGTGCAATCCGGACGGGGGTTCGATCGTACGATTGAGTGCGGGACGGGCGCGCCGGGCCTGACGGTGGCCGCGCGCCGGGACGATGGTGCTCGGGCGGCCACCTGATCGGGGTGGGGGCGTGAGCCGCGCGACCTCTGGTCCCGGCGGTCTCGGACCGACGATACAAGGGACTGGATCGAGAGGACGGACCCCATGCGAGACATCATTCACGACCTTGAACGTCTCCGCACGCGTGGCCGGCTGCTGCTCATTGCGCAGCGGGTCGCGAGCGTCACGACGGTCGCGGCGTTGGTGATCGCGGTGTGCATCGCGCTGGACTACCTGCTGCGTCTGCCGGCGGGATTCCGCTTCGGGTTGCTGGTGCTGGGTCTTGTGGCGTTGGGGTGGGCGATCGTGCGGGTGATCGGTCCGGCGATCGGTTTTGCGCCGACGATGACGCAGCTCGCCTTGCGGGTGGAGAGCACGATTCCGGGGGTTCGGAACCGGCTCGCGTCGTCGGTCGAGTTCGCGATGTCGGGTCTCGACCGGTCGAATCCGCTGGCCGCCCGGAGCGTGTCGGACACGCAGACGCGTCTCGCCGGCGAGTCGGTGTTCCGCATCATTGCGCCGCAGCGGACGATCCGCGAGGTCGCGGGCCTGGTGACGGTGCTGGTGCTGGGGATCGGGTTCATGGTCGTGCAGCCGGCCGCGGCTCAGACCGGGCTCGCGCGTCTGTTCCTGCCGTTCACCGCGACGGCCTGGCCGGCGCGCACGGGCGTCGAGTCGCTCATGTTCGAGGTGGTCGGCGATCGGCGCGTGCATCCGCGCGGGCAGACGCTCGCCCTGCGCGCCCGCGTGACCCGCGGCGACCTCGACCAGCGGGTCGAGGCGCACTACCGCCTCATCAACGGCGACGTGCCGGAGCCGTGGCGTCACCTGCTGCTCACGCCGCAGCATGACGGCGTGCAGGAACGACTCGTCGACGCGAACGCCGACCGTGTTGAACTGTACTTCACGACGGACGACAGTCTCACGACGACGGAATCGATCACGCTCGTGCCGCCGCCGGCCGTCGTGCGGGCGACGCTGCGCGTCTCGCCGCCCGGGTACGCCTCCGGGCGCGTCCCGATGACCGAACTGGAGATGGGCACCGGTCTCGACGCCCGTGCGGTGACCGAGGCGCCGGTGCTCGCGGGATCGAACGTCGATCTCGCGCTGCGGTTCAACAAGCCGCTCGCGGCACCCGTGGACGACGCAGCGGCGCGGCGGACGCTCGGCTGGGACGGCGGCGATCTTCCGCTCATCTCGACGTCGCCGGATCGACCGGAGGAATGGCGCCTGCGGTGGACGATCGACCGGACGCGCTCGCTCGTGCTCGCCCTCGAGGACGAGCACGGTCTCGGCAACACGGACACCATCGCGTACCGCATCGACGTCGTCGAGGACCGTTCGCCGAGCGTGACGATCACGCTGCCGGAGACGGATGAGATCGTGCTCCCCACCGCCCGCATTCCCCTCGCCGCGAGCGCCCGCGATGACGTGGCGCTGCTCGGGCTCGGCCTCGAAGCGAGGCGGCATCTGAACGGCGAGCCGGCGCCCCGCGAGACGATCGCGTGGGATGAGCGGATGACGCTCGACGATGCCGCGGCGGCCATCACCGCGACCCTCGATCTGAAGCCGCTCGATCTTGCCGAAGGGGATGTCATCGTCATCGAGGCGGTGGCTCAGGATGCGTACGAGGTCGGCGGGCGCACGCACGACGAGGTTCGTTCCGCGGCCCGGCGCCTGCGGGTGCTGAGCGAACTCGAGTTCGCGACGCGCCTCCGGCGCGAGCTCGCGGCCGTGCGTCAGCACGCGATCCGCGTCGAGGGTCTTCAGGGCGAACTTCAGGACGACATCATCGATTCCGGCGTGCAACCCGGCGTGGCGCGGGCGCAGGCGCAGATCGCCGAGCGGATCGCGACCCAGCGTGCCGCGCTGGATGCGGTGGCGCAGCGGATGGATGAGAACCGTCTCGACGACGAGCAGCTCGATCGTCTGCTTCAGCAGGCGAGTGATCTGCTCGACTTCGCCGGACGCGGTGCCGCGGAGGCGGTCGAGGCGATGCTCGATCGCGAAGCCGCGGCCGGCGATCAATCCCCCGCGGCATCCGGCGCGGAACGGAACGCGCCCGCGAACGCGAACCCCGGCGCGGAAGCCGGCGAACGTCCGGCGGGCGCGGATCGCGCTCCCGGCGCGGAAACCGGCGCGGAAGCCGGCGAGCGTCCGGCGGGCGCGGAGCGCGAGCCGGGCGCAGAACCGGGCGCGGAAGCGGGCGTCGAGGCTGGTGAGCGTCCGGCGGATGAGGACTTCGTGACGCCGGAGATGCGCGAGGCGCGTCCGGAGGATCAGGAGATCGTCGATGCGCAGCAGCGGGTGCGGGATGAGCTGACGGATCTCATTCGTCTGCTCGACCGCGACGAGGACACGTGGGTCATCACGCGTCAGATCGAGGCGTTGCTCGACCAGCAGCGCCAGCTCATGTCGGAGACGGGTGAACTCGGGCGCGAGACGCTCGGCAAGTCGCGGGCGGAGATGACCGAGGGCGAGCTGTCGGAACTCGAACGCATCGCCCAGCGCCAGCGCGATCTCGCGGACAAGACCCGTCCGCTGAACGAGGACCTGCGGGATCGGGCGGATGCGATGGAGGAGATCGATCCCGGCGCGGCGGCGCGCATGCGGACGGCCGCGACGACCGGCGAGCAGGAGCGCGTCGACCGTCAGATGCAGGATGCGGCGGGCGAGATCGACGAGAACCAGATGCGCAACGCGCAGGGGTCGCAGCAGGCGGCGATCGCGGCCCTGGAGCGTCAGCTCCAGGAGCTCAAGGAGGATCGTCGGGCGCGAACGGCGGAACTCATGCGCCAGCTCGAGAGTCTCGAGGAGTCGATCAAGCGTCTCGTGCAGGTGCAGGAGACGGAGTTGTCGGCGCTCGCGCGGGCGATTCACGACGATGACTTCACGGGGCGCGACCGGGCGGTGATCCGGTTGTCCCAGAACACGCAGTCGGTCGCCGCGGAGGCGCGGGCGGCCGGACAGGACGCGGCCCGCATCGCCCGCGCGCTCGATCGGGCGGCGGACGCCCAGGGCGCGGGGGTCGTCGCGTTGCGGGCGAAGCCGATCGCGTCGGCGGACGCCGAGGAGGCCGAGAATCGGTCGCTGGAGCGCCTGCGCGAGGCGCTCGAGTTCGCGGCCCAGTTGCAGGAGGACCTCCAGCAGCAGGAGACGGAGCAGCGCAAGCAGGAGCTCATCGCGGCGTACCGGGCGTTGGCCGAGCAGGAGATCGGGATCCGCGAATCGACGGTCGGCCTGGGCGTCGGCGAGGCACTGGACCGGCGTCAGCTCATGGAGGCGCGTCGTCTCGGCAACGCGCAGGAGGACATTCGTCAGGCGCTCGCGACGATTCGCGACGAGAACGACGAGATCAACGAGTCGCCGGTGTTCAACCGGGTGCACGACTTCCTCGAGACCTGGTCGGCGGACGTCGAGGGGTGGCTTCAGGAGGGGCGCGTGGATCGTCGCGTGTCGGATCAGCAGCAGCGGATCGCCGACGGCATCGGGCGGATGATCACGGCGCTGGACGACGCGAATGCGCCGCCGGACGAGTTCGCCCAGGAGCAGCAGCGCGAGGGCGATCAGCAGCAGCAGCAGGGTCAGAGCGGCCCGCAGCCGCTCATCCCGCCGATCGCCGAGTTGAAGCTTCTGCGCGGGATGCAGGAGCAGATCTACAATCAGACGCGCGACATCGATCAGCGCGAGGACATCGAGGCGGCGCAGCGGCGCGAGCGCCTGCGCGACCTGGGAGGCCAGCAGCGCGAGCTGATGGACCTCGGGCGCCTGATGATCGAGGCCCTGCGCGAGCAGGGCGTGCTGCCGCAGTAGTGCGATTCGTCCCGAACAGGACGGATCCGGAAAGGACCCCATGACCCGACTGTCGCTCACCTGTGCCGCGTGCCTCATCGCGTGCCTGTCGTGGCCGGCCCTCGCCCAGGAGACGCCCCGCCCGGCGCCGCCCGCGGCCGATCCGCCCGCGGCCGATCCGCCCGCGACCGATCCGGCGACGACCGATCCGGCGACCGACGCGCCGCCGAGCCTGGATGATCTGCTCGGTCTCGGCGGGGACGGCGCGACCGACACCGGCGCGGCGGCGGCGGAGGCGACCGGCGACGAACTCGATCGCGAACTCAACGAGATCGACGTCGAGCATGCATTCGTCGAGGCGGTCGAGAGGATGACGGTGAGCGCCGATCGTCTGGACACGGCGTTCGATCCCGGTCTCGGCACGCAGCGGGTCCAGGAGGACATCATCGCGAAGCTCGACGTGCTCATCGACCAGGCGAAGAAGAACCAGAAGAAGAGTTCATCGAGCTCCTCGTCGAGTTCGTCGTCGAGCCAGTCGTCGAGCGACGGACCGACCGCGAACCAGAAGCAGGGCCAGAACCAGCAGCAGTCCGACCAGCAGAATGCGAGCAACCAGCGCCGGAACCAGCCGACGGACAGCGAGGAACTGCTGCCGCCCGAGCGACGGGACGGCGCGTTCGGCAACGCGATCGAGGAGACCCGTTCGGAGTGGGGCCATCTGCCCGAGCGGGTGCGCGATCTGCTGCTCCAGGGCCGGCAGGAGAAGTTCTCGGTGATGTACGAGAAGATGACGCAGGAGTACTACAAGCGCCTCGCGGAGGAGGGCTGAGCCATGACGACGGAGCGCACGGTTCCGGTCTGGTCGCGCGTCGGTCTCGCCGGCGCCGTCACCGCGGTCGCGATCGGTGTCGGCGGCATGTTCGGCGGGCGAGCGACGCTCGCGTCGGCGCCCGCGCGGGCGATGTCGGTCCTCGCGGCTCAGCCGGGCGACGTGCCGGCGGCGATCGCGCGGGACGTGGCGCGGGACGAGGACGGCGCGGAGAACAACCCGGCCGCGGACGAGTTCACGCAGGCGTTGTACGACTCCGTCGAGCGTGGCTTCGAGTATCTGAAGGGTCAGCAGAACGCGGACGGGTCGTTCGGTCGCGGGCGGTACGGTCGTCACGTGGGGATCACGGCGCTGTGCGCGCTGGCGTTCATGGCGGACGGCA
Source organism: Phycisphaerales bacterium (assembly GCA_020427625.1). Taxonomy (GTDB): domain Bacteria; phylum Planctomycetota; class Phycisphaerae; order Phycisphaerales; family SM1A02; genus JAGQOI01. The sequence goes on from JAGQOI010000311.1 coordinate 10,756, forward strand.
ACCTTCCCGGGCGGGGCCCGTACGGCGAGCAGGTGCAGAAGGCGCTGGACTTCGTCATCACGCACGGCACCGAGACGGGTCTTCTCGCGGCGGAGACGTCGCACGGGCCGATGTACGGGCACGGGTTCGCGACGTTGTTCCTCGGCGAGATCTACGGCATGAGCCCGGGCGATCGGCGCGTGCGCGACGCGCTCGTGAAGGCGGTCGACCTCATCCTCGGCACGCAGAACCAGGAGGGCGGGTGGCGATACAACCCGGTGCCGTACGACGCCGACATCTCCGTGACCATCTGCGAGATCATGGCGATGCGATCGGCCCGCAACGCCGGGATCAAGGTGCCCAAGGAAACCATCGATCGCGCGGTGAAGTACGTGCGCGACTGTCAGAACGCCGACGGCGGATTCCGGTACATGACCCACACCGGCGGATCCGCCTGGCCGCGCACGGCGGCGGGCGTCGCGAGCCTGTTCTACGCGGGCATCTACGAGGACGATTCCATCGATCGCGGACTCGACTACCTCATGCGGACGGCGATGCCCGGTCCCGACGGGCGGCTCTCCGGACAGCCGCACTATTACTACGGACACTACTACGCCGTGCAGGCGATGTATCTCGCGGGCGGCGAGCGCTGGCAGCGCTGGTGGCCGGCGGTGCGCGACGAACTCATCTCCAAGCAGTCGAGCAACGGCGGGTGGCTCGATCATCACGCCGGCGGCGCGTACGCGACGGCGATGGCCCTCATCGTGCTCCAGATGCCCAAGCGATACCTGCCGATCTTCCAGAAGCAATGATGCCCATGACGCCCGACGACCACCGCTCCGTCCCGCGCGCCCGCGTCGTCGCAGCGCTGCGCCGCGCCGGCGGACACGCCGGAACCGCGCTGGCGACGGTCGTGCTCGGCGCCCTGGCCGCGCTCGGCGGCACGGAGCCGCAGGAGTTCCTCCTCATCGACGCGCGCCTGGAGGTCTCGCCGATCTGGCTCGTCGAGATCGATCGCGCGACCCTCGCCCATCGCACGCCCGACGGCTGGACGAACCGAACCCTCGACGACTGCATCGGCATCATGTCGCCGGAACGCATCCGGCGCTGGAATGCGTCGGCGTGGCTCATGCTGAACGACGGTCAGATGCTTCCCGGCGGCGCGGCTCGTCACGCCTCGCCGCCCGATGCCGCGCCCGAAACCGTCATGTGGGAGCATCGCACCCTCGGCCTCATGGCCGTGCCGCTGGACCGGATCGCGTCGGTGACGTTCGATACCGACACGGTGCCGCCCCGACCGACCGCGTCGGACGTCGTGCTCCTCACGAACGGCGACCGGCTGGAGGGGTTCGTCACGTCGTTGTCGGATCCGCTGATGATCGAGGTCGACGGCGCGGCCGGCGCGGTCGCGGTCACGATCGACCGGGTCGCCGCCGTCGCGATCGTCGCGCCGGCTCGCGCCCCCGACGGCACGCGGGTCTGGCTCAACGACGGCACGGTGATCGACGTCGAGGACGTGCTCGTCGCCGACGACGGATCGGTGCGGGTGAGCGGCGTGCCCTTCGTCGTCGAGGGATCCGAGGCGCGGATCGATCTCGTGCGCCTCCGGGGCGTCCTGTTCCGGCCGGGGCGCATGACGCCCCTGGCCGCGCTGCGACCCACGCGGATCGACGGCCCGCCGACGCGCTACACCATCCCCTCGCCGACCATCGAGGACCCGCTCGTCGCCCTCGGCGTCGCGGACATCCGCTTCGACGGTCCCGTCACCGTCCGATATCCGCTCGACGCGACGATGCGACGGTTCGCGACCGAGGTCGAACTCCCGCTCGTCGCCCGCGAATGGGGCGACTGCGAGGTCATCATCCGTGACGACGATCGCGAGGTCTTCCGCACCCGCCTCACCGGGGAACGCCCGACGGCGACGATCAACGTCGAACTGCGCGGCTCCGAGCTCACCGTCGAGATCAGCGAAGGACGCTACGGCCCGATCCAGGATCGCGTCGTCCTCCGCCGCGCGATGCTGACGTCGTCCTGACATCCACCCGCGCGCCCCGACCGGGGATGATCCCGGACCGACCGTCGTATGACGATCGAGTCGTCACACGTCCCCGACCTGCACCCCGGAGGCCTCGCCATGCGCCGGATGAGCCCGTGGATCCTGACCCTGGCCGCGTCGACGACCGTCGTCTCCGGCGCTGCTGCGGGGATGATGATGGAGGCGCCGACGCCGCCGTCCCCCCCACCGTCGTCACCTTCCGGCGCATCTGCGCCGGCGCCTGCGCCGCCGATGGATGTTGCCGGGCGTCACACGTCGGTGTGGACGTATCTGCGTGATCGGTACGACGGCGATGGCGATGGGCGGATCACCGGCGAGGAGTACGGGCGCGATGCCGCGCGGTTCGCGCGGCTCGATCGCGACGGCGACGGCGTGATCACGGCGAGCGATGTCCAGGGTTCGTCGAGGCGTCCGGGTCGACCGAGTCGCGACGGACGGGCGACGGGTCGACGTCCGATGCTCGCGCAGCGTCTGGTCGCGATGTCGTTCCAGGACGATGCCGATGCGTCGTCGATGACGGTGGCGGAAGCCGCGCGAGCGTTCGCGGCGTACGACACGAACGACGACGGGCGCGTCGACGAGGCGGAGTTCACGTGCGCCGTCGCCGCCCGTCGCGTGATGCCGCCCGGCGTGAACGAGCGGATGCTCGAGCGTCTCGGTCGCGAGACGACGGTGTGGGCCGCGATGGTCGAGTCGGTGGACGGTGACCGTGACGGGATGATCGGCCGGGCGGAGCTCGTCGGCTTCGTGCGTCCGCTGGCGGATGCGGAGGGGGTGTGGACGATCGGCGCGCCGAACGGACGGGCGGCGAGACCGGGCGAAGGGCGTGCGAGCCGCGGGAGCGGTCCGGCGGTGGGCGTGATGGCGCCGGACTTCGAGTTGCGTCCGCCGGGCGGCGGCGAGGCGGTTCGTCTGTCGTCGTTCCGTCACGAGCGGGCGGTCGCGTTGATCTTCGGTTCGTACACCTGACCGCCGTTTCGTCAATCAGCCGGTCGGCTGAAGGAACTCTGGAGCGAGTACGGGGACGACGTGCAGTTCTTCGTGGTGTACATCCGCGAGGCGCATCCGCTGGACGGCACGTCGCCGCTCGGGGGCGGCGGGATGCCGATCGTCGAGGATCCGATCACGCTGGAGGAGCGCAACGGCGTCGCCGAGGTGTGCATGACACGACTCGCGCTGGAGCCGATGGCGGCGCTGGTCGACGGCGTCGACGACGCGGTCGGCCGCGCGTACGCGGCTCATCCGGACCGGCTGTACCTCGTCGGGCGGGACGGTCGCATCGTCTACCAGGGCGGTCCGGGTCCGGGCGGGTTCAAGCCGGAGGAACTCGCGGCGGCGATTCGCGCGGAGCGCGTCCGGTCGGCGGGTAGTGACGGGCGGCCGCCGGCGCCGGATCGTCAGGGGCACTCCCCCCACTGACTGAGCAGGATGGCGAGGTCGGCGGGATCGATGTGACAGTTCTGATCGAGATCGGTGTTCACGTAGCCGGGACAGTTCGGATACGGGTCGCCGCCGGTCCAGGCGCCGAGCAGGGTTGCGAGGTCGGCCGGGCCGACGGCGCCGTCGCCGTCGAAGTCGGCCGGGCAGTCGGGCGGGATGAGCGCGGCGAGGAAGTGTTCGGTGACTTCCTGAGGGGTGAGGACTCGGTCGTAGAGCACGATTTCGTCGACGACGCCGGTGAAGTAGCGGACGCTGTCGGTTGCGCGCTGGACGCGGAAGGTGGTCGCGGTGACGTCGATGACGGGCGCGCCGGGCAGGGTGGTATCGGGTTCGAGGTCGATCGGCGTGCCGTCGACGTAGACGATCGAGCCGTCGTACTGGCCGCCGCCGCCGACGCGGGTCCAGACGATGTGGTGGAACGAGCCGGTGCGGACGGTGTCGATCGATCGCAGGCCGCCGTTGTAGAACCCGGCGTAGACGCGGTCGTTCGTGTGCTTGTACAGGCTGAAGTAGACCGACTTGCCGGTGGTCGGCGCGCCCCAGTGCAGGAACGGCGGGTAGCCGAAGGCGCGGGCGCCGGGAAAATCGGCGTCGATGAACACGATCGTCTCGGCGGTGAAGGTGGGGTTGCCGGTGAGGGAGGCGGGGACGACGGCGAGCGACTCGACGTACTGCTGGAGGGCGGCGTCGAAGGATGCGCCAGTATCTCCGCCGAGCGTCGGGACGCCGAGCGTGACGCCGTTCACGAGGACGCCGTCGTAGGCGGCGCCGAGGGAGCCGTGGTTGACGGTCTGCGTCGCGCCGCGCGCCTCGTTGAACTGGTACCACAGGATGGGTTGGTCGGCGGCGACGACCTCCTGGAACGGCGAGTTGCCGCCCGTTGCCGCGGTGGTCGCCCATGTCGTCGCGGCGATCGCCGCCGCGATCGCGCCTCGTGTTCCTCGTCGCATCATGGTATGTGCTCCCCAAGCCGGTCCCGCCACCCCGCGGACCGGTGCCGCCCTGACGATACCGGGCGGCGGGCGTGGAATCCAGAATTGTCTTGGCGGCGCCGGGTTCCGGTCGGGCCGCGGGGTTGCGGGTCGGCGTCCGGACGCGGTTTTTTCGTTGCGCCGCGCTGGCCGGGCCTCCGTTTGTGATGGGTGGGACGGGGGCGTCGTGCCGGCTCGTCCCGATCGCCATCCCCCGGAGTCTCGCCATGTCCCGTTTCGCGCTTGTGCTTGCGTCGGTCGCCCTCGGGGCTGTTCTGGCTCCGGAGGCGCCGGCGAACATCTCGATCGCCTACCAGAGTTCATCGTTGTACACGTACAAGATCAGCGCCGTGCCGGACTTCGATCAGAAGCGGAGCGGGCTGCCGAACAACGGCAACATGTACTGTGCGCCGACGAGCACGCTGAACTTCGCGGCGTACGTGGCGGCGCACGGGTATCCGGACATGAATCCCGGGATCGGGAACTGGCAGTCGGCGAATCTCTACGATCTCGCGACGTTCTTCGACAGTGTCATGGGGACGTTCATGAGCACCGGCGCGTCCGGCGGCACGACGCTCGATGGCATGATGAACGGCATGGGTGCGTGGTTCCAGTCGTCGCACGGGCAGTTCATCAGCATCGGTCTGAATGCCTCGGGCGGCAGTTCGCCGCGGTTCGACACGCTGGCGACGTTCGCGTTGCAGAAGAATCTCGTGCTCGCCCGGATCGGGTGGTACGACACCAGTGCGTACCCGTTGATCTCGCGGACGGGCGGGCACATCACGTGCCTCACCCGCGCGGTCCGCAACGGCAGCCAGCGGGGCATCGGCCTGAACGACCCGGCGAGCGACGACGGCAACCTGAACACGCAGGGCACGTTCGCGCGACAGAACTATTCGATCCAGGACGAGTCCGTCTTCGTCTTCTCCGGCGGCATTCCCGTGCCTCGCACGATGTCGAAGATCGTCGGCTACGGCAGCGGGTACATCGACGGCTACCGCGTGCTCATTCCGCTGTTCGGTCTGACCACGAACCCGTTGCCGACGTTGACGCAGGTGCTGACCTATCACCCGTACGGCTTCGGCAATGATGCGCCGGCGCCGAACCTGACCATCAACCTCGCCGGCGTCGCCCAGTTCTTCACGATGCACCCGGAGGCGCTGAGCGCCCTGTATTCCGTGCAGACCGGCATGGCGGCGCCCGTCTCGACGCTGTATGAAGTCGATCTCCAGACCGGCGTGTCGACACCGGTCGCCTCGCAGGTGGGAACCGGTCACGGGCTCGCCGCCGGACGACAGGGACTCGTCTACAACGTCGTGAACCAGACCCTGTACTGCCGCAATCCGCACGTGCCGAGCACGGGCATCCCGTCCGTCCCGCTGCCCGGCCCGATCGTCGCGATGGACTACGACGACGTGCACGACCAGGTCGTGCTCCTCGATACCACGAACAAGAAGATCTACCGCTATCCCGCATCGCTCCAGGGCGGGCCGACCACGATCCCGCTGCCGTCGAACACGACGCTGCCCGGCATTCCGTGCATCACCGTGAACCCGACGAACGGACACGCGTTCTACGGTTCGAGCGGCAACGGCAAGGTGTTCGAGGCGTACCTCGATGACGCCGGCGCGGCGGTCATCAACCCGTTCCTCCTGCTCCCGGCGGTCGTGGGCACGTCGGGCCTTCAATTCGATGATCTCGGGCGACTCTTCCTCGTCGGTGACGGTTCGGTCCGGGCGTATTCGCTCGCCAACGGCATCGGGCAGGCGTTGCCGGGATCGGCGTCGCCGTTCATCGGGCGTCCGTCGGGCCCCCAGTTCGCGCTGCCGCGCAGTCGCAACAACTTCGACCCGGCGACGATGAGCACGCCCCAGGAAGTCGAGACGGTGCTGCCGACCCAGTTCGCGCCGTCCGTGCACGATTGCAGCGCCGACATCAACGGCAGTGACTTCGTCGACGGGACCGACCTCGCCGCCCTGCTCGCGGCGTGGAACACGGCGAACTACGACGCGGACCTTGATTTCAACGGTGTCGTGAACAGCGCCGATCTGGCGATCCTGCTGAGCCAGTGGGGCGCGTGTCCGAACTGATCCGGGTCGCCGCGCCGACGCGGGACATCTCATCTCCTCGTTCGACGCGGATCCTCACCGGGGTCCGCGTCGTGCATCGGCGGGACACCATGTGATCGAGTCGCGCGGGAGCCGCCCGTATCATGCCCCGGCACGGAGGAAGACGCATGGCCCATCGCCTCACCATCGGTCGTCTTGCGGCGATCATGTTCGTCGCGCTCGTCGGGTCGCTCGGGTTCGGCGGCTGCGCGTCGGCGCCGCCGCCCGAGCCGCTGCGGGTGATGACGTACAACATCCGGCACGGCGCGGGCATGGACGGCGTGATCGATCTCGAACGCATCGCTGCGGTGATCGTCGGCGCCGCTCCGGACGTCGTCGCGCTGCAGGAGGTCGATCGCAACGCGGGTCGGAGCGGCGTCGTCGATCAGGCGTCGGAGCTCGCGCGTCTCACCGGTCTCGAACATCACGCGTTCGGTCCGTTCATGGACTTCGACGGCGGGCAGTACGGGATGGCGATCCTGTCGCGACATCCGATCGAGTCGTCGCGGGTGATCGACCTCCCGCCGGGCGCGCATGAGCCGCGGACGGCGCTGTGGGCGTCGATCGCGCGGCCGCGGGCGCCGTTCGTGCTCGTCGGCGTGCACTTCGACTGGCTGGCGGACGACGTCTCGCGGTGGGCGCAGGCGGAGGCGCTGGTGCGGGCGTTGGCGACGGAGTCGCGTCCGTTGATCGTCGCGGGCGACTTCAACGACGTGCCGGGTTCGCGGACGATCGAGCGTCTGGATCGGACGTGGCTGCGCATTCCGAAGGTGCGGGGCTCGTCGTTCACGTTCCCGTCGCCGTCGCCGGAGCGCGAGATCGACTTCATCTACGCGCGGGTCTGGTCGCGTCGACCGACGGGCCTGGCGCGGGTGATCGACGAGCGGGCGGCATCGGACCATCGTCCGGTCGTCGCGACGATCGCCTGGTGACGGGCGCTTCGGGGCGGGCGCGGCACGGCCTCACATGCGGTCCGGCGCCTCGATGCCGAGGATGTTCAGCCCGTCGGCGATGACGCGTCGGACCAGCCGACAGAGCCGCAGGCGCGAGCGCATCGTTTCGTCATCGTCGGCCTTGAGCACCGGGCACTGCTGGTAGAAGGCGTTGAACGCGTTCGCCAGGTCGTAGAGATACGTGCAGACGCGATGCGGCTCGAGCGAATCCGTGACCTGCGCGACCGCCTGGCCGTAGCGCAGCAGGGCGAGGGCGAGGAGTTTCTCCGTCGGTTCGCGGAGCAGCAGCGGCGCGTCGTCGATGGCGTCGTCGTCGAGTCCGCTGTCGCCGAGGATGCGCGCCGTCCGGGCGTGCGCGTACTGGAGATACGGCCCGGTGTTGCCTTCGAACGCGACCATGCGATCCATGTCGAACACGTAGTCGCGCACGAGGTCGTTGGAGAGGTCGGCGTACTTGATCGCGGCGATGCCGACGGCGCGGCCGATGCGGGCGATCTCCGCGTCGGGCAGGCCGTGGGTCGGGGCGCGTTCGTCGGTCGCCCGCTCGCGCACGGCGTCGATCCCTCGCTCGATCGCCTCGTCGAGCAGGGATCGCAGCGTGACGTTCCTGCCGCTGCGGGTCTTGAGCGGACGCTTGTCGTCGCCGAGCACGGTGCCGAAGCCGATGTGCACGAGTTCGGCCGTGCGATGGTCGGGGGTCTGATCCCAGCCGATGCGTCGCGCGGCATCGAACACGTCGCGGAAATGGTCGCGTTGTCGTGCATCGACGACGTAGATGACGCGTCCGCCGTTCAGTTCATGCACGCGATACCGGACGGCCGCGAGGTCGGTGGTCGCGTAGAGGAATCCGCCGTCGGACTTGCGGATGACGAGGGGTCGTTCGCGGTCGGGGAATCGGACGACGAGGGCGCCGTCGTCCTCTTCGGCGAGTCCGGCGCGGGCGAAGGCGTCGATGACGTCGGGCAGGCGGTCGCGGTAGAACGACTCGCCGCGGTTGTTCTCGGGTCCGAGGTCGACGTTGAGGAGGTCGATGGCTTCGTAGACGGAGCGCATCGTGCAGTCGATGAGCTTCTGCCAGTCGCGGACGAGTTCGGGGTCGCCGCCCTGGAGTCGGACGAGCGTCGCCTTCGCGGCATCGAGGGCGTCCTGCGCGCCGGCGTTCTGTTCGCGGAGTTCGATGATGCGATGGGGTCCGGCGTGCGTGCGCAGGGCGGTCTCGAGCCCGCGCGGGTCGGCGCGGGCGCTGAGTTGCGCGTCTCGATAGGCGCGGTTGAGGTCGGCGAGTTGGAGCGTGTCGAGGTTGGTGCCGGAGGCGCGGAGTTCGTGGAGGACCATGGCGATGGGCAGTCCCCAGTCGCCGAGGTGGTTCTCGCGGTGCACGAGGCGGCCGCGCCGTTCGAAGATGCGGGCGAGGGCATCGCCGATGATGGTGGCGCGGAGGTGTCCGACGTGCAGTTCCTTGGCGACTTTGACGCCGCAGAGGTCGATGACGACGGCGTGCGGATCGGGATCGGCGGTGACGCCGAGGGCGTCGTCGTCCATGGCCTCGAGGCAGCGGGCGAGGGCGTCGGGCTTGAGACGGATGTTGATGAAGCCGGGCCCGGCGATCTCCGGCGGGTCGGCGAGGTCGCCGAAATCGATGGCGGCGGCGACCTCGGTCGCGAGATCGCGGGGCTTGCGTCCGAGCGACTTCGCGAGCGCCATCGCGAAGTTCGCCTGGAAGTCGCCGAACTGCGGATTCTGGCTCGCGCGAATGACGGGATCGACATCGGCGTACTCGGTCCCCAGCGCGGCGACGATCGCCTGCCGCACCGCCACCCGGAGATGCTCGACCGGATCGGCGGCGGGCGTCGAGGGCGTCTGATCAGTCGCATTCATGGCGGGAGTATAGGGACTCACGACGGGCGGGTTGACCACGGAGGCACGGAGGACACGGAGGGAACAGGCATGGGTTTCGGATCGCGGGGCGGGCGCATTCGAATGATCGGGGGCGTCCGTTTCAGGATCCGGAACCCGATGCCCTTCTCCGTGTCGTTCGTGTCTCCGTGGTGAGCAAGGTCTCCGGTGTCAGGGACACGTTCCCCACGCCGCGAGGAGGGTTGCGAGGTCGGTGGCGTTGACGGCGCCGTCGCCGTTCAGGTCGGCGCTGCAGGCGGTGTCGGGGAGGCGGATGATCCAGCCTTCGAAGTCACCGGCGGGGTTCGTACCCCAGCCGCCGATGACCGAGCCGTCGGCGCTGACGCTCGTCGCGACCGCGAGGTCCCAGCCGCTCAGTTCGTCGCCCATGCCATATTGGGTGACGAGCAGCGTCCTGAGATCGACCATGCCGGCGTCGGCGGTCCAGATGAAGGCGTCGGCATCGCCGACCTCGCCGGTGTCGTTGGCGAAACCGACGATGACGGAGCCGTCGGCGGAGACGTCGACGGCCCAGGAGCCGTGCGCGCCGCCCGGCAGGTCGCCGAGGGAGACCATGCCCGTCGCTTCGGTCCATCGGAAGGCCTCGTGACCGGCGTCCGTGGTGCCGTAGCCGACGATCGTGGCGCCGGTGGCGTCGACGCCGGTCGCCCAGGCGTTCACCGGGCCGCCGGGCAGATCGCCGAGACCGACCATGCCGGTCGTCGACTCCCACCGATAGGCCTCGAAGCCGAGGGCGGAGGTGCTGGCGCCGACGATGATCGAGCCGTCCGATGAGCAGTCGCCGGTGATGCTCTCGTCGATCGTGCCGCCCGGCAGCGTGCCGAGACCGACGAGACCTTCCGCGGCCGTCCAGCGGTAGGACTCGAAGGTGTTCGTGGTGCTGTGGAGACTGTCGCCGACGATGGTCCAGCCGTCGTCGGCCATGGAGGCGACATAGTTGATGCCGCCGGGATCGGACACGTCGCCGAGTTCCGTGAGTCCGGTGATCGGCGACCAGGCGTTGAGGGCGTATTCGCCGGTGGTGTTGGCGGACAGGGCGACGAGCGTGCCGCGGGAGGTGACGCCGACGCCGTAGGCGGAGGTCGGGGCGTCGGTGGGGCCGATGCGGACGAGGCCGCGTTCGGGCGTCCAGACGAACGCGACAGATCCGCCGGCGTCGTGCGCGACGCCGGTCGCGGCGGTGCCGTCGGCGGCGATGCCGTAGACGGCGCTGTCGAAGGTGCCGCCCGGGAGGTCGCCGATGGGCGTGAAGACCGCGTCCGCCCGGGCGATGGAGGCGACGACGAGCGTGGCGGTCACGAGCATGATGGATCGGTGCATGTCGATGGTTCCTTGTGTTCGAGGTTCAGGGGACCAACGACAATCGCGTCCTCCGGGCGCAAGCGGGTTCACCACGGAGACACGAAGAAGCTATGAAAGTCGGGCCTCCTGGCCAGCAGGTTGTCAACGTGTGTTGCATGCTGCCACGAGCTTGGCCCCCGCGGGGGTTGTCTCAATCAATCCAGGAGACCCGACATGTCACAATATACGAA
>JAGQOI010000312.1 GCA_020427625.1 Phycisphaerales bacterium
GCCGACCTGCGGACATGGACGCCGCCGAATCGACCGATCGCGTTCGTGTTCGCCTGGCCGCCCTGCGATCACCTGGCGGTCAGCGGCGCTCGGTGGTTCCGTGGCAAGGGGCTGCGTGCGCTGGCCCTGTCGATCGAACTGTTCGCCGTCGCCGCCGAAGTGTGCGAGGCGTCCGGCGCGCCGTACATGATCGAGAATCCGGTGTCGACGATATCGACGTACTGGCGGGAGCCGGACTTCATGTTCGACCCGGCCAGTTACGCGCTCTTTGCGGACGACGCCGACACCGAGGCGTACACGAAGCGGACGTGCCTGTGGACGGGCGGCGGATTCGTCATGCCTGATCACGCCGGCGTCGATCCGGTCCTGGGGTCTGTGATGCACCGCGTCCCGCCCGGCCCCGACCGTAAGAACATCCGATCCGCGACGCCGACCGGGTTTGCCCGCGCGGTGTTCGCCGCCAACTCGACGGGAGAAAGACCCAACGCGCCGCTGGCGCAGAAAGGCCCGTCATGAACGACACCGCTCGACAGATGATCCTTGCGATGACCCTCGCGGCCCTGGCGACCGTCTTCGTGACCGACGTTCCGTTGGAGATCGGGGGTGTGGCCTCTGCCGAGACGCGAGGACTCGGGGAGCGCCTGAACGCCATCCGCGCCGACATCCGCGCCGACGCATCCGAAACCAAACGCGCCGAGGACTCGATCGCCCTGTTCGCCGTCGCGATGGACCTCTACGACTCGGGCGACGTGGGCGCCACGACCGCCCTGCTGATCGCGACCAACGAGTACGCCCGCGTGATGCAGGACGCCGCGCAGCCGGTGTCGCCCGGTTCGCCGCCGATCTACAGCGTCGGCGATTGCGTCTACTTCCTCTCGTGCTACGGCAAGCGGGTGATGGGCGACACCGAGGATTGCGTCGTGTGCTGCGTGGACTCGTGCATGTCGGTGCCGGACCCGAGCGACCGCGCCGACTGCATCCGCGACTGTGTGATCCGCTGCACGCAGCCGCTGACGTTGCCGCCGCTGGCGCGCGACTACTGCGACGGGATCGACTGACCCCCTCCGCGGGGCGCGGGGATTGACCACAACCAAGGAGACTCAACATGCTCAATCAACCCGTTCTCATCACGACCGCCCATCGCGGTGTGTTCTTCGGAACCCTCACCGAGTGGGACGTTGATCGCCAGATAGCGACGCTCACCGACGCCCGGAACTGCTTCTACTGGTCGAAGTGCGGCGGCTTCCTCGACCTCGCCGCGTCTGGCCCGCGTGACGGCTCGAAGGTCGGAGCCGCCGTGGCGTCGCTCGTCTTGCCGAATGTGACGAGCATCGCCGTGTGTTCCGCCGCTGCGGCGGCGGCGTGGCGCGAGATCAAGGTGTGGACCGAGTGATGCTGGCAGTCACACAGGACCATCTCGACGCCGCGAAACTGGCCGGGGCGTGCGATTACTTGCCCGACGTTGGCACGCCGATCGTCGATGTCCCGCACGACATGCTCGCGTGGTTCGCCAACGTGTCACACGTCACGATCGACACGCCGACCGCCGATTTCGGATCTGTCCCGCTGTGGGCGATGTCCGGCTCCGGCGACGGCTCTGGCTACGGCGACGGCTCCGGCGACGGCTACGGCGACGGCGACGGCTCCGGCTCCGGCTACGGCGACGGCTCCGGCTCCGGCGACGGCTACGGCTAATCACCAAC
>JAGQOI010000313.1 GCA_020427625.1 Phycisphaerales bacterium
ACAACCTCTCGCTCGAGATCCGCCACGGCCGCCTGACGCGCGAGGAGGCGATTGAACGCCTCCGCGTCGCCGGCGAACAGCGCCCGGACGCCGACATCGACCGGTTCTGCGCCTACGTCGACATCTCGCGCCGGCACTTCTTCGAGGTGATCGAACGCTTCCGCAATCCCGAGGTCTGGACCCGCGACGGCGACGCGTGGCGGATCCCCGACTTCCTCGTCGACGACTGGGCGTGGACATGAACATCGATCGACACGATCCGCCACGATCGTTCACGGTCGGCTTCGGCCCGCCCGTCACCATGCACGACTGCGCGCACATCGCGCTCGAACCCGACGAGCAGGTCACCTTCACCACCCCCGGCGGCGGCGAGTACGACGTCGCCCGCAAGTCGTGGGGGTTCTACGCGACCCCCTCCCTCGATCGACGCCTCCCCTCGTTCGGGCTGCACGCGATGATCGTTCGCAACCGCGACGATCACCACTTCGTCGTCCTCGTCGAACGCGGCCACGACGAGGCGTTCCGCGCCTACCTCGACGCCGAGCGTCTCACCGTCGTCGCCCGACTCGATCGAGCCGACGCCGTCCCGTCCGCATGCGGAGATGCCGCGCCGTGAACGCCGACGCGCCGACCATCCTGTCGACCTTCTGCTGGTGCCCGACGCCCGCGCCGAGCCGCCTGCACACCTATCACGCGCCGCCCGACGGCGAGACGCGGTTCGATCGCGACGGCGCGTACCGACGCGAACTGCATCGATGCGCGGCATGCGGGCACGTGCGCAGCGCCGGACACCGGCCGGACGACGATCTCTACGCCGGCGACTACGTCCACGCGACCTACGGAACGCTCGCCGATGTCCGGGCGGCCTTCGATCGCATCATGGCCCTGCCGCCCGAACGCTCCGACAACCGTCGACGCGTCGCCCGCATCCGCGCCGTCGTCTCGCGGTGCGGGCCGCCCGGTCCGCTCCGCCTGCTCGACGTCGGCTCCGGACTCGGCGTGTTCCCGGTCGCGATGCGCGACGCCGGCTGGCGGTGCATCGCTCTCGATCCCGATCCGATCGCCTGCGCGCACCTGCGCGCCCGCGGCCTCGACGTCATCGAAGACCGCTTCGGACCCGACACCCGCGGCGCCGGCGACTGCGACGTCATCACCTTCAACAAGGTGCTCGAACACGTCGACGATCCGCTCGCCATGCTGCGCGCGGCCGCGACGTGCGTGCGCCCGGGCGGCATCGTGTACGTCGAGGTCCCCGACGTCGCCGCCGCGGACGACGAGGCCCGGTTCGGGCGCGAGGAGTTCTTCATCGAGCATCTGCACGTCTTCAGTCCCGCCTCGCTCGACGCGCTGGCGCGCGCGGCCGGGTTCGACGTGCTCGACGCCGACGCGCTGCGCGAGCCGAGCGGCAAGTACACGTGCTTCGCCTTTCTTCGTCCGGAGGCGCCGGCATGACGCCCGACGAACGCCCGATCTTCGCGACGAGCGTCGCCCGGTCCGGCGGAACGCTGCTCTGCGCCATGCTGTCGGCGCATCCCGAACTCGCCGTCGCCTCCGAACCGCTCCTGCCGCTCTATCGATCGTTCCGCAACGCCGTCGTCGCCGCCAGTGCCGCGCGCCCGCGATCGTTCGATCCCGCGGCTCCGCTGTCCGACGCGTACTACCGCGCGGACGATCTCGCCGTCATGGATCTCGTGCGCGAAGCGACGCTCGCGGTGCCGGTGCCGCCGGCCGAACGATCGAGTCTCGCGGCGGCGTGCCGCGCCCGCGCCGCGCACCAGGCGCCGGACCTCGCCGCGACACTCGACGACGGGTTCGTCGGGTCGACGTATCTCGACACGATCCGCGCGGTGCTCCGGCGTCTCGGCGACGCGCGTCGCCGCGCCCGCGTCGGACTCAAGGACGCCTGGCACATCGACTGCTTCGAGGCCGTCGCGCGATCGTTCCCGCAGGCGCGGTTCATCGTCCTCCTCCGCGACCCTCGCGCGGCGGTCGCCTCCATGCTCGCCGTCGCCCGCACCGATCCCGAGCAGGTCGGCGACGTGCTGTCCTACGCGCGCCACTGGCGTCGACTCATCGCCTGGCTGCTCGAGGAACTCGCGACCCGTCGCCTCGGCGACCGGCTCCTCGTCGTGCGTTACGAGGATCTCGTCACCCGTCCCGAGGCCGAGGCGCGACGACTCTGCGCCTTCCTCGGCGCGCCGTTCGATGCGCGCATGCTGCACCCGCGCGAACATGCCGCCGACGGAACCGCGACCCCGTGGACCGGCAACAGCAGCTTCGTCGCCGAGGTGCGCGGCATCTCCAGCGCGGGCATCGACCGCTGGCGGCATCAACTCGACCCGACGACCCGACGCGTCGTCGAACTCGTCTGCGGACCCGACATGCCCGCCGCCGGGTACGAGCCCGACGAGACGAACATCCGGCCCGACGGCGCGCTCGTCGCGGCGCTCGTCGACGCCTCGACGCGCTACGCGGCCTGGCGGACGACCCTCGGCGATCCGAGCGCCGACCTCGGCGCCGAACTGCTCCGTCGCGCCCTGCTCGCGCTCGACGGTCGAACACTTGACGACGGCGTCCTGCGGCGGGCGTTCCTGTTCCGCAGCGCGCACGAAGGCCTTCGCGCGGGCACCTCCGTGGTGCCGGCCGCGTCCGTCGGAGAGGTGATGACGGCATGACCAGTCTCGCCGCCGCGGCCCATCCTCCGGTCACGAACCGAGGCGCCGACCTCAAGGCGCTGACCGGCGCGCTCTGCGCGTTCGACACCGGCGTCGTCGCGCCGGACAACGAGGCGTTCTTCCGGCGCCTCGGTGACGAAGTGCCGCTGCGCCTCGAACGCCATCCGTCCGGCGCCCGACACCTCGGCTGGATCGTGCCGCCTCGTCGCGTCGTGCGCCGCGCCGTGATCTCCCGGGACGGGACGGTGCTGTACGACGGCGCTGCGCATCCCCTCGGCGTCGCCGCGCAATCGCGGGGCGTGCGTGCGCGTCTCGCCTGGGACGATCTCCGCCCGCATCTCGTGAGC
>JAGQOI010000314.1 GCA_020427625.1 Phycisphaerales bacterium
AGATCCGCTGGAGCAGCGGTCCCTGCTGCACGCAGTCGCCGCACCAGATGCCGGAGGACACGAGGATCTTGACGTTCCGCACGAACCCGGTGACGAGCGTGCGCTGCGGCGCCGTCAACGCGACGGCGTCGTGGATCAGCGTCCACTTCGCGCCCCTCTCGGGATCGGTCGCGAGATAGGCGTCGTAGTCGAGGGCGTCGTCGAAGACGGCGCGCAGAGACGTGGCGTTGAGTCGCATCATCGGACGGATCATAGCCGCACGAGGCGGACGCGTCAGGGCGCGTCGACGCGGTCGCGCAGGCGACGAAGCAGATCGAACGCATCGAGCGGCGTCAGGCGCTCGATCTGCACGGCGCGGAGTTCCGGAACCACGGGATGTTCGACGTACTCCGTGAAGAGCCCGAGCTGGGCGCCGCGCTCCGGCGCGGGCGCCGCCGCGCCGGCCGGGCGCGGCGAGCCGTGCTCGGTGTGCACGACGAGCGAGTCGAGGAGTTCGGTCGCCCGCCGGAGCGTCCGGGTCGGTACGCCGGCGATGCGGGCGACGTGGATGCCGTAGCTCCGATTCGTCGCGCCGGGCAGGACGCGGTAGATGAAGACGATCTCGTCCTGCCACTCGCGGGCGGTGACGTGCAGGTTCGTCACGTTCGAGACCTGTTCGGCGAGCGTCGTGAGTTCGTGGTAATGGGTCGCGAACAGCGTGCGGCTGCCGGTCTCGGCGAGCGTCTCGGCGATCGCCCAGGCGAGCGACAACCCGTCGAGCGTCGACGTGCCCCGCCCGATCTCGTCGAGGATGATGAGCGATCGCGCCGTCGCGTGATGGAGGATGTTCGCCGTCTCCGTCATCTCGACCATGAACGTCGACTGGCCGGAGTGGATCTCGTCCGAGGCGCCGATGCGGGTGAAGATGCGGTCGACCGTGCCGATCGTCGCGGCCTCGGCCGGGACGAAACATCCGGTGTGCGCGAGCAGCGCGATCAACGCGACCTGCCGGATGTACGTCGACTTGCCCGCCATGTTCGGACCGGTGATGAGCGCGAGCGATCCCGCGCGGCCGGACTCGTCGGGCACGCCCAGCACGCAGTCGTTCGGCACGAACCGCTCGCCGAGCAACCGGTCGAGCACGGGATGGCGACCCTGGCGGATGTCGAGCACCGGCGCGTCGACGAGTTCCGGACGACGGTAGTTGAACCGCCGCGCGACGTCGGCGAAACCGGCGAGCACGTCGAGTTCGGCGACGATGTCGGCGAACCGTCCGAGCGCCTCGGCCTGCGCGGCCGCGGTGTCGCACAGACCGTCGAACAGGTCTCGTTCCCGGTCGAGCGCCCGGCTCTGCGCCGTCGTGACCTTCTCCTCGAACGTCTTCAGATCGGGCGTGATGTAGCGTTCGGCGTTCTTCAGCGTCTGCTTGCGGTTGAACGTCGCGGGCACCTTGTCGACGTGAACGTGCGTGATCTCGATGTAGTAGCCGAAGACGCGGTTGTAGCCGACCTTGAGGGACGGGATGGCGGTCTCGTCGATGAGGCGCTTCTGGTAGCGGGCGAGCCACCCGTGCGCATCGGTCTGAAGGGTCCGGGCCTCGTCGAGCGCCTCGTCGATGCCGTCGCGGATGAGCCCGCCGTCGCGGAGATGGGACGGCGGGTGCTCGACGCACGTGCGCCGGATCGTCGCGCCGAGCGGACCCAGCGCGTCGACCAGCGCGTCGAGTCGCGCCCGCCACGGACGCAGCGCCGGAACATCGCCCAGCAGATCGAGCAGCGCGGGCAGACGGTCGAGCGATGCGCCGAGCGCGACGAGGTCGCGAGGCGTCGCCCGCCGCATCGCCGTGCGCCCCGCGATGCGCGCGACGTCCTGGATCGCGCCCACCGTGCCCGCCAGCGCGTCGGCGAGCGTCCGGTCGGCGAGGATCGCGGCGACGACGTCCTGCCGGGCGCGGATCGCGTCGATCTCCCGCAGCGGATAACAGAGCCACTGGCGAAGCAGACGCTTGCCCATCGCCGTCGTGCACCGCTGGAGCGTGTTGAGCACCGAGCCCGCGACCTGGCCCGTCCGCAGCGTGCGGTCGAGTTCGAGGCTGCGCAGACTCGTCGCGTCGATCATGACGTACTGCTCCGCCGTCTCGCGGCGAGGCGGCCGGAGGTGGGCGAGGCGCCGATCGTCTCCGTGCGGCGACTGCGTGTCCTGGAGATAGCGGACCAGGGCGCCTGCCGCGGGAAGGCTGCGATCGTCGTCGTCGAGCCCGAAACCCGCCAGCGTCTGCACGCCGTAGTGCCGGCGCAGCGTGTCGAGGGCGTCGCTCGGACGGAACGTCCAGGCCGGGCGCGCGGTCGTCGCGCAGCCGAGCAGATCGACGAGCCGCCCGACCCGGCGCGGGACGACGCCGTCGGCGGTCTCGACGTACAGGATCTCCGACGGACCGAGACGCGCGAGCTCGTCGACGACGCGATCGGCGTCGAAGCGGTGCAGCGTGAAGGCGCCGGTCGAGAGTTCGGCGCACGCGACCGCGGCGGCCGCGTGATCGCCGGATTCGAGGAACTGCACGGCGACGATTCGATTCGCGCGTCCTTCATCGAG
>JAGQOI010000315.1 GCA_020427625.1 Phycisphaerales bacterium
CCGTGCGGGAGGTCGGCACGCTCGCGCACGCCCTGCCCGGCGGCCGCGTCGTCGCCAACGCCGACCACCGACGCCAGGCCGAGGAGATCTGGAACGTGCCGGACGGACGCATCAGCGCCGCGCCCGGATACCACACGGTGAAGATGTGGGAGCAGTTCACGCGCCCGGCCGCGGACGGCGGCGACATCGACACGATCTGGGTGCAGGTCACGAATCCCGGCCAGACGCTGCCGAACCTCAACGCGCTGTTCAACGACAAGCAGGGACTCGGCGAGAAGTTCCTCATCGTCTCGGACGTCTATCCGACCGCGACGACGCGCCTCGCCGACCTCATCCTGCCCGCCGCGATGTGGGTCGAGAAGAACGGCATGTTCGGCAACTCCGAGCGCCGCACGCAACAGTGGTTCCGCATGGTCCCGCCGCCCGGCGACGCCCGCGACGACTGCTGGATGACCATCGCCGTCGCCCATCGGCTCATGGCGCTCGGACACCCGGGCATGACCGACCGCAACGGCGACTTCATCTTCCGCACCACCGATGACGCCGGCCACGACGTGCCGATCTGGACGTGGGAGCACTACTACGACGTCAACGTCGATCGCGCACTCTTCGAGGAGTACCGGCGCTTCACGACGCTCAAGCACAAGAACCTCGCGCCCTACGACGAGTACGTCAGGGCGCGGGGACTGCGGTGGCCGGTCGTCGAGACCGAGCCCGGCGTCTGGCGCGAGACCCGCTTCCGCTTCGCCGAGTTCGACGATCCCTTCGTCGCCGCCGGCGCGGCATTCGACTTCTATCACTCGACCTCCGGCGACGGTCGGGCCCAGATCTGGTTCCACGACGCCGCGCCGCCGCCGGAAACGCCCGACGCGGACTTCCCCTTCTGGCTCTGCACCGGACGCGTGCTCGAACACTGGCACACGGGCTCGATGACGCGGCGGATCCCGCAGCTCAGCCGCGCGATGCCGTCCGCCTACGTCGAGATGCACCCCGACGACGCCGCCGCGCTCAACATCCGCAACGGCGAGATCGTCATCGTCGAATCCCGGCGCGGCGCGACCGAACTGCCGGCCTGGCTGAACGGTCGCGGCCGCCCGCCGCGGGGCTCGCTGTTCGTCCCGTTCTTCGACGAGTCGAAGCTCATCAACGACGTCACCCTCGAAGCCCACGACCCCTTCTCCAAGCAGCCCGACTACAAGAAGTGCGCCGTCCGGGTGCGCAAGCGAAGCGGATGATGCGCATGCACGACGAATCACCATCGCGCGACAACATCACCCGTCGCGCCACGACCCTCCTGCTCGTCGCCGTCGCCGGCGTCGCCGTCGTCGGCTTCCTCGTCGGCATCGACTACGGCGTCCCCCATCACGATCCCGGCATCCCCGCCGCCGCCGCCGCGTCCGATCACGGCGGCGTCGTGCTGCCCGCGACGAACTACGCGCGGCTTCCGGACGCGCTCGTCGGCCCGACCCGCCGCTGGCCGCACGAACTCGATCGCCTCCGCACGCCGACGCCGGACCTGTTCGCCGAGATCGTGCCCGACCCCGAGGCCAAACTCGCCTCGCTCCGGCAGCGCTCGGAGCGCCGCGCCTACAACGGCGCGCCGCCGGTCGTTCCGCACACCGTCGACCAGCTCGGGCAGGACACGTGTCTCGCCTGTCACGGGCCGGGACTTCGCATCGAGAACCGCATCGCGCGATCACTCCCCCACCCGTACCTCGCGAACTGCCTCCAGTGCCACGCGCCGGCGACCCCGGCCGAATTCGCATCGGTGCCGCTCGCGGGCAACGGGTTCGACGGCGTCGCCGCCCCCACCGAAGGCGCCCGCGCCTGGCTCGGCGCTCCGCCGGTGGTCCCGCACACGACGTGGATGCGCAACGACTGCCTCGCGTGTCACGGCCCGAACGGCTGGCCGGGCATGGAGACGACGCACCCCTGGCGACAGAACTGCCTTCAGTGTCACGCGCCGTCGTCGGCGCTCGACCTCAACCCGTCGACGCTGACCGCCGTCGAATTCCTCCCGCCGCCGGACGTCGTCGAACCGTGACCGATCAGCGCCCCATCTCCCGCCGCGCGATGCTGCGAGCCGGATTCCTCCGCGACCTGCTCGGGTCCGCGGCCGATCGCGCGGCGGCGCTGTTCGACCCCGTACCGCACGACCACGTCACGCGCACCGATGTTCCTCCCGGCCATCATCCGACGTCGCTGGTCATGCGGTATCCCAAGACCACCGCCGACGTCGACGCGGGCGCCCCGGCATCATCGCCCGCGTCGCGCCATCGGCGCCCGATCCCCGTGCTGCGCCCGCCCGGCGCCGTGGACGAGGCGACCTTCCTCGCCGCGTGCACCCGATGCGACGCCTGCATGGTCGCCTGTCCGCACGACGCGATCGTGCACGCGCCGGCCCGGCTGCGCGAAGCCGTCGGCACGCCGATGATCGATCCCGATCGGCAGCCGTGCCGGATGTGCGACGACTTCCCCTGCATCGAGGCGTGCGAACCCGACGTGCTGTCGCATCTCGTCCCGAAGGCCATGGGCACCGCGCGCATCACGCCGCAGACCTGTCTCGCCCATCACGGCACGACCTGTACGGTCTGCGTCGAACAGTGTCCGGTGGACGGCGCGATCGAGGTCGTCGACGGCAAGCCGCGCGTCGTCGAGTCGTCGTGCACCGGCTGCGGCGTCTGTCGACACGTGTGTCCGTCGCCGGAGAACGCGGTTCTCCTCATGCCCGTGTTCTCACGCCCGTCCCGCCCGCCTGCGAGTCATCATCATGCCTGACAGAAACGTCACGCCGCTGCCGCCGGTCTTCGAAGGACTGCTCGACGACGATCGTCTGGCGCAGCTCATCGCCGATCTCTCGTCGTGCACGCAGGTGCTGCACGTCCAGGTGCGGTCGCGAGGCGGCGGATCGGCGGACCGCACGGCGACGCTCGACGAGGCCGCCGCGGCGCTCCGCGCCGGCGACACCCGCTCCGTACAGATCCGGTACCGGTACGAGGGCGCCGCGTGGTGCGACACGCTGCTCGCGCAGACGGGCGGCGTGCGACTCATCCGCATTCGTCAGGACCTCGTCCCGAGCCCCGCCTCGTGACGCATCACGACCCTCCGATCGGACCCGACATGACGAACATCGAGCTCCAGATCACGATCCCGGACGACGGCGCGGAGGCGTCATCGGACATCGACCCGCCGATGATCGGCCGCGTCGTCGACGCGTTCTACGGCGCGATCCGGCGCGATGACGTCCTCGGCCCGATCTTCGCGCCGCGGGTGCGGGACTGGTCGGCGCACCTCGACCGCATGCGTCGATTCTGGTCGACGGTCATCCTCCGCAGCGGCGAGTACGCCGGGCGTCCGCTCGAGGTGCACGCGCGGATCCCGGGCCTGGGCGACGCGGACTTCGGTCACTGGCTCGACCTCTGGCGCGCGACGGTCACGGCGCACGTCCCTCCCGCGGCACGGATTCGTTTCGTGCAGCCGGCCGAGCGGATGGCCCGCACCCTGGCC
>JAGQOI010000316.1 GCA_020427625.1 Phycisphaerales bacterium
AAGCCGTTCCTGTTTCGCGGGACGGCGGCGGGCGGCGGCGGGTCCGCGGGCGGGGGCGGGAGTGCGACGGCGCCGCGGTTGACGGAGGGATCGGCGGACCTGGACGACGACCTGACGCATGCCGCGGCGGACGCGTGCGCGACGGGTCGTCGTCGCGACTTGCTGCGGTACCTGCGTCTGAAGCGTCGGGCCGCGTCGGTCTGACGGCGCGGGGCGTTCGATGGAGTTTCACTGAACGAAGGAGGACGACATGGCATTCACAGGCAAGGCGACATGGTCGGCGGGTCCGGCGCTTCCGGAGCTGGCGGAGGACGTGAGCGACATCATCGGGATCGTGAGTCCGCACGAGACGCCGCTGCTGGATCATCTGGGCGATCCGCACGTCGTCGCGACGAGCACGGTGCACGAGTGGCTGGAGGACACGCTGCTGCCGAACACGGACGAGGTGTCGGACCCGTCGATCGCGTTTCCGAACACGGAGACGACGTTCACGGTGCGGACGGGGTCGCGGTTCCGGGTCGGGGACCAGGTCATGATGGACGGTGCGTCGGAGGTGATGCTGGTGACGGGGGTCGCGGGCAACGATCTGACGGTGGTGCGTCAGTACGGCGGGAGTCCGGCGGCGCCGCTCGTGAACGGCGCGATCCTGCGCATCCTCGGCAACGCGGCGCTGGAGGGCGGGGATGCGTCGGCGGCGCGGTTCACCGTGCGGGGTCGGCGTCAGAACTACACGCAGATCTTCACGGCGACGACGGAGATCTCCGGGAGCCAGCTCGCGGCGAAGATGCTCGCGGTCGCCGACGAGATGGACTACCAGAAGCAGGAGCGTCTGCGCGAACTGCTGCGCGACCTGGAGAACTGCGTCGTGAACGGCGTCGCGTCGACGACGAATCCGCAGGGTGCGGCGACGACGCGGCGGACGATGCGGGGGATCCTCGCGTCGATCGAGACGAACGTCTTCATGCCGGGCGTCGGTCCGATTCCGGTGGGCGAGGGCGGCAAGGAGACGCTGCTCAACGAGACGATGCTCAACGCGGCGCTGCGGGAGATCTGGCAGCACAGCAGTGCGTCGGTGGACACGATCCTGTGCGGCGGGTTCCAGAAGCGGCGCATCAACGGGTTCATCGCGTCGACGCAGCGGTTCGTCGAGCACGACGGACGGTACCGGTCGCAGGTCGACGTGTACGAGTCGGACTTCGGCGTGTGCCGCGTCGTGATGAGCCGCTGGATGCCGAACGACGCGGTGATCCTGCTCGACAGTTCCCGGGTGCGGGTGCAGCCGCTGTCAGGCCGGATGTTACACTTCAAAGCGCTGTCGAGCCAGGGGGACGCGGAGCGCGGGCAGGTCATCGGCGAGTACACGCTGGAGTTCATGAACGAGAACGCCCACGGCGTGCTGCGGGGTCTCGGCGCGGCGGCCTGAGGCGGCCGGGGAACGGGGGGATTCGAGCGCGGCCGGGACGGCGTCGAGGCGTCGTCCCGGCCGTCGCGCGATGACACGTCGCCGGCGAGGGACTATCGTGACGGTCATGCGTCGGCTCGTCTCGATCCTGCTCGTCGCGTCGTGGTGCGTTCCGATCCTGTCGGGCTGCCGGGCGGACGACGCGCCGCCGCTGCGGGGGACGTCGTCGACGGGTCCGGGGGTGGACATGGCGATGCCGGCGGAGGCGCCGCCGACGGCCGCGCCGGTCGCGTGGCCGTTCGAGCCGGCGGCGATGCGTCTGCACCCGCTCACGCGATTCGTGCGGGAGTCGTCCGGCCAGTGGGTGATCGAGGCACGGGTGCTGTGCACGGATGCGGACGGCGTGACGACGCGGGCGATCGGCACGATGACGCTGGTGATCTACGGGTGCGACGGGTTCGACGAGAACGCGGTGCCGCTCATGCGCTGGGACGTCGATCTCGGCGACCTGGCGGTGAATCGTCAGCGGTTCGACGCGAGTCTCCTCATGTATCTGTTCCGTCTCGGCACGGATGCGGAGGCGCTGCCGGCGTGCGTGATGCTCGACGCGGCCTTGCGGACGCCGGACGGTCGGGTGCTGCGACCGGAATCACCGGTCGCGCTGCGGCGCTGAGGGTCGGTCGGGCGCGACGCGGCAGACGCCGAACGTCGCGTTGCGCCAGAGCACGGTCGTCTCGGCATCGACGGCGCCGATCTCGGCGATGACGTAGACCTCGCGACCGAGGGTCGCGGCGACGCGCGGCGCGGCGTCGTGATACGCCCGGCGCCAACGCTCGAGGCGCGCGGAATCGAGACGGTCGGCATCGAGGAGTTGGTCGATCTCGATCCAGCGGGGGACGTCGACGGCGCCGAGCAGGGTCATGCGCTCCGCCCAATCGAAGGCGGGTCGGCCGGCATAGAAGAGGAGTCCGCCGTCCTTCCATTCGCCGAAGGCGGCGCGATGGGACTCGAGGCGCCAGCCCGAGAGGTAGGGCGGCGTGATGAACAACGCGTCGGCGTCGGTATGCGTTCGAGCCCACTGCTGCACGGCGCGCCATTCGGCGGGCAGGCCGGGTTCGAGCCAGGGGAAGCGATGGTCGACGAAGCGGGCCGCGCCGAGCGTGAGGACGGCGCCGAAGGCCGGGAGCGCGGCGGGCCAGGCGTTCGCGCCCGGGCGTGGGGCGTGATCGATCGCGACCGGGGGCCCGGTCCCCCAGCGGCGTGGTCGCGCGACGATGAGGATGGACGCGATGATGGCGCCGGCGGCGAGGGGGACGGATCCGAACCCGGAGGGCCAGAGGGTGATGAGGCAGACGACGGCGCCGGCGACGGTGGCGCCGGACGAATCGGCGGCCGCGCGTCGGATGGCCCAGGCACCGAGCAGGATCATGGCGGCGATCTGCGGGAGCGCGAAGGCACGTCCGGGCATGAGCATCCAGAGCAGCGGATCGCGGGCGCCGGCGCCGATGAGGAGGACTCCCGCGAGCGGGAACGCGAAGCCGGCGGCGCCCCAGACGACGAGGCGCCCGCAGGCGTCATCGGCGACGGTGCGGGGTTCGCCGGGCGTCCGTTCGCGGCGCAGCGCGACGGCCGCGACGGCACCGAGCGCGAGCACGGCGGCGAGCGCCCCCCAGGCGGAGGCCGAGGCGGCGCGAGGGTCGACGAGTTCCGGGAACAGGGCGCGGCCGACGTGTTCGAAGCGATCGAGGTCGGCGTCGGCCAGGCGTCGGGTCGCGTGCTCGGCGGCGAGCGCACCGAGTCCGGCGCCGCCGACCGCGGCGAGCGCGAGCGTCGCGCGGACGGTGCGTCGATGCGTCCAGAGACTCGCGCCCCACCAGGCGACGAGCGCGTACGCGCCGGTCTGACCGTGGATCGGCACGATGGCGGCGGCAGCGAGACCGGACCAGGCCGTGCGACCGCCGGCCCACGCGAGGATCGATGCGAGTAGCAGCGGCAGGGCGGCGAGGGTCGCGGTGAGTTCGACGTCACCGAGCGCGACGAGTCCGAACCAGTTCTGCTCCTTGGGCACGACGAGGAGCAGCGCGGGCACGGCGGCGAGAGCCGCGCGCCGCGTGCCGCCGACCAGGGCGCCGAGGCGCAGCAGCAGCAGGACGTTGGCGGCGATGATGCCGATGGTGATCGCGAGGCAGGCGACGGGGCGTGTCGCCTCGGTGGACACGGCGGCGACGGCGGGCCAGAACGCGCTGCGGAGCGCGCCGAACGCCTGAAGGTACGGATCGTCGGCGAAGGCGCCCGGGGACTCGTGCGCGATGACGTCGACGAGGTACTGCGCCTGGTCATTCGTGCCGAACCGGTAGTCGCACACGCACAGCGCGGCCCAGGTGAGCAGGGCGATGATCGCGACGACCTCGACAACCGGTCCGAAGCGCCGACGGCGCTGCGGTGCATCCACCACGGCTCCCTCCCACGGGTCCGCAGTCTATCGGTCCGGCGTGCGGACACAATCAGATCGGTGGTCGTGGATGGTCGATGCGACGCGAACGAATCAGAAGTCGTCGAGCTGGACGTCGCCGGTGGGGTCGGGCAGGCCGGCGACGGCGTCGGCGAGCGGCTCGAACGTGCGGGCGCCGGCGCGGAAGCGCGCGACGCGGTCGTAGCCGGCGGCGGCGAGTCGGTCCGCGGCGGCGCGGAAGTCGCGCAGGAGATGCTCGGCGCGATGCGCGTCGGACGAGAGCGTCACCGGGATGTGCCGCGCGTGACAGGCGCGAAGGAGATCGAGCGTCGGATAGGCGTCCTGACAAGGCTTGTGCCACCCGGCCGTGTTGAGTTCGACGACGAGATCGGCGTCGGCGACGGCGTCGAGCGCGGCATCGATCTCGGCGTGGGGCACGGTGCGAGGGCGGCAGTTGAACTTCTTGGGCAGATCGATGTGTCCGACGATGTCGAATCGTCGTGAGCGCGCGAGGTTGGCGATCTCGATCCAGTAGCGTCGGTGGATGTCGTCGCGTTCGGTCTCGCCGAGCGGCCGCCAGCGGTCGGCGCTCGCATCGACCCCGAAGGCGCCGACGTAGTGCACGCTGCCGATGAGGTAGTCCCAGTCGTGATCGTTCATGGCGGCGTCGAGCGCGCGGAGCACGTGGGGTTCGGGGAACCAGTCGACTTCGAGCGACGCGAGCACGGTGATGTCGTCGCGGGTCTGTTCGGCGCGGACGGCGTCGACGTACGCGCCGACGCGGGCGGCGTCGACGGACCACGGCGGCGTCGGTCCGCCCTGGGGGAGGATGGTGAGGTGATCGCTGATGCCGAGATGGCGGACGCCGGCGGCGCGGGCGCGGGCGACGAGTTCGGGCAGATCGTCGCGTCCGTCGCTGAAGGTCGAGTGACAGTGATACGTCGCGAGCATGAGGGCAGTGTAGCGATCGGCGGCGAGTCGTCACGGTGCGGTCATGATGGTGAGGTGACGGCGGGAGAGAAATGCCGCGCGGTCATCGTGCGCTCATCGAGATGATCGCGGCCGGCGATAGCGTGCGGGCCGTCGACGATGTCCGTCGATCCCTGGGCTTGCAAAGGAGATGACCATGAACATGTGTGCTCTGACCTCGTGTCGCATCATGACGCTGACGGGCGTGCTCGCGGCGACGGCGGCGTTGCCGGTGGCGGTGTCGGCGGGCGGCGACACCTGTCCGCGGACCGCGCGTCTGGCGCTTCGCGCCGATCTTCTGGAGGCGGAGGCGGCGCATCGGATCGCGATCGCGAAGGCGATCAACCTCGACGAGCGCGACCAGGAGCGGGCGTTGCGGGAGGCGCTCGCGTCGTTCAACGATGCGGTGGACCTCGCGTGGGCGCAGGAGACGGCGCGTCGATCGTTGTGCGAACTGCTCGACGAGGACGGGTACGACCCGGACATCGATCCCGAGGACTTCCTTTCGCCGGAGGACGCGGCGGCGAACCCGAACCCGTACTTCCCGCTCGTGCCCGGCACGTCGACGCTGTTCTTCAGCGCGACGGACGGGGCGATCGAGATCATCCAGGTGACGGTGACGGATCAGACGCGCGAGATCGCGGGCATCGAGTGTTTCGAGGTGCGCGACACCGTGTGGGCGAACGGCAGCGTCATCGAGGACACGCTGGACTGGTACGCGCAGGACGAGGACGGCAACGTGTGGTACTTCGGCGAACTGACGTTCGAGTTCGAGGACGGCGTCCTGCGGGGACTCGAGGGATCGTGGGAACACGACGTCGACGGCGCGAAGGCCGGCATCGTCATGTTCGCGGACCCGCAGATCGGCACGGCCTACCGGCAGGAGTGGCTCCTCGGCGAGGCCGAGGACTGCGCCGAGATCGAGGCGATCGACGACAGCGTCGACGTGCTCTACGGCTCGTTCGACGAATGCGTCCGCACCCGCGACTTCACGCCCATCAGTCCGGGCGTCGACGAGTTGAAGTACTACGCGCCGGGCATCGGGTTCGTGCTCGAGGTGAAGCCCGACGGCGAGATCCTCGAACTGCTCGCGATCAGCCGCCCGTGAGATCGCGCGATCGGTCCGCGTGATCCTTCCGATCCGAGCCGCGACCTGCCGCGCGGTGCGGTCCCCCCACTTCGGCTCTCCGGGGACCGCCCGCGCGAGCGGGTCGTTCGCCCGCCGGCCACCGGGGGACATCCGACTCACGTCCGCCTCTCATCCTGAGAGGGAGCCCGACACTTCTCCTTCACGGTATTGATGATGATCTCGCTCGCGGATAGGGTTGAATCGGACCCCACATCACACCCTTGGAGGACGAGCATGAACCGTATCACGCTCATCGTCGCGCTCGGTCTGTGGCTCCCTGCGCTCGTGGTGGCCGACCCCATTCTCACGGACGACTTCAACGACGGCATCCTCGATCCGGCATGGGTTGTCGACTTCCAGGACGCCCGCGCCTGGGAGGCGTCCGAGCGCGGCGGGCAGTTCGTCGTCACGGACATCACCGCCGCCGTACAGAACGAGCGGACCGGCGGGATCTGGGCGGTCGTCTCGCTGACGCGGGCGTTTCCCCCGCTTGATGACCTTGACGCCACCCTCGAGGTGATCTGGGACGCCGCGGACAGCGTGCAGGCCATGCAGTACGGCGGCATCTCGCTGCTGAACACGAGCGGCGATCCGATCGTCGTCGTCCGCTACGGTGATCCGTGGGTGCTGCATGCGGGAGCGAAGTTCTCGTGCGTCGACGACGACTGTCAGCACACGGGCATCAACTCGATCCCACTGGCCGGGACCGCGACGCTCCAGATCGAGCGAACCGACGGCACCCTGACCCTTCGGTGGGATGACGGCGTCCTCCAGGGCGGCGTCTCCGACGAGCCGATCGCCGCCGTGCGTCTGGACTTCTGGCACAATGACTACGTCGGTCCCGGCGGACCATCGTTCTTCGGGACGATCGCGATGAACGCCGTCGAAGTCGAGGGCACGCTCGCCGACGTCTACGCCCCGGCGGACTTCAACCGGGACGGCATCGTCGATGCCGCGGACCTCGCCACACTCCTCGCCGCGTGGGGCGTGTGTGACGGCTGCCCGGAGGACCTGGACGGCGACGGCATCGTCGGCCCGTCCGACCTCGCGATGCTGCTCGCCGAGTGGGGGTGAGCCCGGCTACTGACACGAGAACCCGTTCGCATGCACGTCGACATCGGCGCCTCCTCGTCGTGACGATGGATGGATGACGGTCCGGCGCGGCTCGCGAGGACGGACCGTCCCCGATCGGTACGACCGCCCGCGCGAGCGGGTCGCCGGGTCGTGGTCGCGCGGCGTCGAATTGCCTTGACGCCCGTTCGGCCGGCCCGCATGATGAACCGGGCCTCGGGGTGGGGGCGACATGAGGGAGGGAACGTCATGAATCGTGGACTCGCCGCGGCGTCGGCGTTGTGCGTCGCATCGTCGGTGATGGGGTTCGGCGGCGATCCGATCCTGTGGTACACGTTCGACGACCAGGCTGATCCGACCGTCAACCTCGGCACGCTCGGCGCGGCCTACGACGGCGGCGTGCTCGGTGATGCCGGGTTCGTGCCGTTCGACGGCACGTTCGGCGTGGCGCTGGACGGCGATGCCGACTGGGTCATTCCCGGGGGCGACGAGAACGCGCTCGACATCGCCGACGGCGACTTCACCCTCATGGCGCGGCTCAGCACGACCTTCGTGGATCGCGCCAGCATCGCCGGCAGCGGCGTGTTCTGGAAGGAGCACACCGGCAGTGCGCCGGGTTACGTGCTCAACATCCGCAACAGCACGGGCATCGCCCGCTTCAACATCACGGACGGGACGACCTCCGTCGTCGTGAGCACGCCGGAACCCGTGAACGACGGCGTCATCCACGAGATCGTCGCCGTGCGCGACGCGGACGTGCTGTCGCTCTACGTGGATGACTGCCTGCGCGGACGGACGCGGATTCCGGCATCGTTCGGCAGCACGGCCGCGAACCCGAACCAGCTCATCATCGGCGGGCGCACGATCGCCGCCGGCGGTCCGACGGGCGGACCGAACGACGACCTGGAGGGCACGATCGGGGAGATTCGCGTGTACACGTCGGCCGAGCATCCGCCGGACGCCCGTCTCGGCGACGCGAACTGCGACTTCGTCGTCGACGCGATCGATCTTGCGGGTCTTCTGACGGCGTGGGGACCGTGCGTCGGCCCGTGCCTGTTCGACCTCGATCTCGACGGCGTCGTCGGCCCGGGGGACCTGGCCATCCTGCTCAACAACTGGGGCTGATCGCGGGCGGTCGTGATCGGCGCGACCGGGTTCAGGTGCGCTGGACGTCGGAGACGTTCTGCACCATTTCCTCGACGATGCGCGGGAGCGAGTAGGTGAGGTCCCATTCGGGGAAGTGGGACTTCAGCTTGCGGAGGTCGGAGTAGTAGCAGATGTGGTCGCCGACGCGGTTCTGATCGCTGTAGGTGAGTTTGGGCTTCTTGCCGCAGACGCCGTGGATCATGTCGACGCATTCGAGCAGGCTGGCCGCGTTGCCCTTGCCGCCGCCGAGGTTGTAGACCTCGCCCGGGCGCGGGTTCTGGGCGAAGTGCCAGAAGGCGTTGATGACGTCGTGACAGTGGATCTGGTCGCGGACCTGCTTGCCCTTGTAGCCGAAGATCGTGTAGTCGCCTTCGCGGAGGGCGACGAGGACGAGGTAGTTGAGGAAGCCGTGGAGTTCGACGCCGGAGTGCTGCGGGCCGGTGAGGCAGCCGCCGCGGAAGACGCCGGTCTTCATGCCGAAGTACTTGCCGTACTCCTGGGCCATGATGTCGCCCGCGGCCTTCGAGGCGCCGAAGAGCGAGTGGAGGCATCGATCGATGGAGAAGTCCTCGGCGATGCCGTGCTCAAAGGCCGCGTCGTCGTAGTCCCAGCGGGTCTCGAGTTCCTTGAGCCTGATGTGGTTCGGGCCGTCGCCGTAGACCTTGTTCGTCGAGACGTGGATGAACACGGCTTCGGGCGTGTGTCGGCGACAGGCCTCGAGGAGGTTGAGCGTGCCGACGGCGTTGACGTCGAAGTCATCGAACGGTCGCGAGGCGGCGAGGTCGTGACTCGGCTGCGCGGCGGCGTGAATGATGAGGTCGAACGCGTTCGACTGGAACAGGTCGAGCACGGCCTTGCGATCGCGGATGTCGAGGGTGACGTGCGAGAAGTGTTCGCAGTCGTTCTCCAGGCGCTGTCGGTTCCAGGTCGTGTCGCCCTTGGGTCCGAAGAAGTCGGCCCGCATGTTGTTGTCGACACCCATGACGGGAAAGCCCATCCGGTCGAAGAAGGTCACGGCTTCGGAGCCGATGAGGCCGCTGGAACCGGTCACGAGGACACGCATCGGGGGACCTTTCGGGACGTGTTCGGGATCTGGTCGAACGGCGCACGTCGCGTCGTGGTGCGCCCCGACCATATCGGGCCGATCCGCGTCGGAGTGTCGCGGAAGGGCCGAAGGGGGGACAGGTTATCACCGACGCGACGCCGCGGGTCAAGGGCCGGGGGCTCGGGGGGGCGGAATCGGCGGCGCCGCCGGCGCCAGGCGGGGCGGGGGCGTCGGACGGAGGCGTTTCGGGGCGGGGTCTCGCGAAGGTCGAGGACCATGACGGATCAGGCCCCGAGTTCGGGCCGCCCCGGCGACCTCACCCGTGCGGCCCGTGGATCATCGCGACTCCGACGCATCGCCGACGACGACGGCGCCGTCCTCATCGATGGTGACGACGGCGACGGGTCGGAGGGGGATGGAGAGATGGTAGCGGGCATACCGTCGTTCCCCGGTGCGGATCAGCGCTCCCATGTCGACGAGGTCGACGAGGTCGCGTCGGGCCGTCGCCGCCGAGGTTCCGGCGATGCTCACGTAGTTCGAGGCGCTGAGTCCGCCCTCGAATCCACTCGGGCCCGCCGCCAGGACTCGAAGAAGCACCTTCTCCTGTCGTGCATTGAGATCACGACGCACTCGGTCCATGAGCCTTGACTTGTCGATGACGAACTCGACCTGCGCGCGCGTGCGGGCCTGCGCTTCGAGGGCGACGCCCGCGAACCACGCCAGCCACCGGTCGATGTCGTTGTGCGTGCTGCTCGCTTCGAGCATCGCGCTGTACGCGCGCCGACGTCGCAGGATCGTTGCGGCGAGGGCGGTGAGCGCGGGTCCGCCCATGCCCTGCGCCAGGGCCTTTTCCGCGATCGCGCGTCCGATCCTCCCGTTGCCGTCCTCGAAGGGGTGGATCGACTCGAAATACAGGTGCGCCGTTCCTGCACGCGTCAGGGCCGGAAGCGGCTCGCGCCCGGTCGGTCCGGTTCGGTTGAACCATTCGAGAAACGTCCGCATCTCCGATGGAACGCGGGCCGAGGGCGGCGCCTCGAAGTGCACGATCGGTTGATCCAGTCGTCCGGAGAGGATCTGCATCGGCTCCGCATGCGTCCGGTAGGCGCCGATCCGAAGATCGCGCCGTCCGCGCATGAGCATCGTGTGCCAGGTGCGGAGGGTGTCGTCCCGCAGCGGGTCCGCCGATGACTGGTAGAGCGAGACGATCATCTCGGCGATCCCCTGCTCGGGGGGTGATGCTCGTCGGGGATCGGTCATGAGACCCAGTTCGCGCCGGATGGACGACTGAACGCTCGCACGGTCAAGATGTTCGCCTTCGATCTCGGCGCTGGAGACCGCTTCTTCGCCCATCACCTCGATCGTCAGGTGCTGGCGGCTCGGCGCGTCGAGATGACCCACGGCGCCGAAGATGCCGCCGGCGCCAAGCAGGAATCGCTCCTCGGCCCGGTTGAGTCGATCCTCGCGCCATCGAAAGCGCGGCCAGTCCGGCTGCTGCCAGTTCCACGTCATGAGCGACAGGCCCCCATTCTATCGCTCAAATATACGCCGTTTGGTGAGCGATAGCAAGTCCGTCTATCGCTCATCCGGGCGGCGCATCGTCGCCGCGGGCGATCACCCGTATTGCTCGAATCCCGCCGCGCCGTCCCCGCTCACGC
Source organism: Phycisphaerales bacterium (assembly GCA_020427625.1). Taxonomy (GTDB): domain Bacteria; phylum Planctomycetota; class Phycisphaerae; order Phycisphaerales; family SM1A02; genus JAGQOI01. The sequence goes on from JAGQOI010000316.1 coordinate 10,870, forward strand.
CCCCCAGACCGCCGGAGCCCGACATCCGTGCATCCGGCGACCGACTCCCGACGAATCACCTCCTGATTTCCGACCGATTGGGTTAGAATTACGGATCAAGGGAGATCGATCATGCCGACTCGGACCCGCCTCGTCGCGGCCGCCATCGCTGCCACCATGCTCACCGGCGCGCCGGGTCGCGCGGACACCGTCTCGCTGGACGCCGCGAAGGACAACACGATCTACCAGACGGACGATCCGTTCCTGAGCAACGGCAGCGGCGACCATTTCTTCGTCGGGCGCAACAACCAGATTCCGGGCATCAACCTGCGTCGGGCGCTGATCGAGTTCGATCCGACGGGCTCGATCCCGGCCGGCTCGACGATCACCGGCGTCACGTTGCGTCTGAACTGCTCGCGCACGAACGCCGGTCCGCAGACGATCACGATGCATCGCGCCCTGCTCGAATGGGGCGAGGGCGCGTCCGACGCGGACGGCAACGAGGGCAGCGGCGGTCTCGCCGAACCCGGCGACGCGACGTGGGCGCACGCGATCTTTCCGACGGATCCGTGGTCGGCCCTCGGCGGCGACTTC
>JAGQOI010000317.1 GCA_020427625.1 Phycisphaerales bacterium
CGAGATCGTCGGCCTGTTCACCGGCTTCGAGTGGAGCGACCTCGGCGGCGAGGTCATCGCGCTGCTCGTCGCCGGCTGCTGGCTGTTCTGGTCCGGCCTGCTGCTCGTGTTCTGCACCGAGCGGAACCCGCGGGCCCTGCTGTCGCGACTCGTCGCGCGGCTGTTCGCGGGAACGCTCATCGAGATCCTCGCCGTCCTGCCCATCGACATCATGGTCCGGCGACGCACGTCCTGCTACTGCTTCACGGGGTCCTACGCCGCCCTGTGTCTCGCCGGCGCGGCCGCGCTGTGGCTCGCCGGCCCGGGCGCCTTCCTGCTGCTCTGGTCGAAGCGTCGGCGGACCTGGGACGAACTGCACTGTCCCGCGTGCGGGTATGAGAAGGGCCCGCGGCCCGGCCCGGCCTGTCCGGAGTGCGGCCTGTCCTGGCGTCGGGCGCCCGCGACGACCGGGCAGGATTCGACGAGCGGGCTGGATTCGACCGGCGGGTTGGATTCGATGGGCGCGCAGGGCGACTGAAGGGGCTCGAACCCTCGACCCCCTGGACCACAACCAGGTGCTCTAACCAACTGAGCTACAGTCGCCATCGACCCGCGCCGGAGCGGGGACCGGCCGTTCGGCCGCGCCCGGCACGGAAGCCGGGCTGAACTCAGCGGGACGGTAGCACCGCGTGTCGATGCGGTCAACGAGGGCGGGCTCCGAATCGCCGGTTCGCGGGTCGCCGCGGGGTGTTCGTGATCGATTTCACGCATCGGTCGCGCGTCGCGGGGACGAGTCGGGTACACTGTTCCGTTTCCGTGTGCGGCCTGTCGCGGCGTCCCTGGGTCTCGAATCGCGAGCCATGGTGGGGCGGGACGGACGGCGTCCGGGCGCGGGTCCGATCGTCTCCTGTACCTGTGTAGGGGTTCTGCGATGCCCACCGCCACCGCCTCCGCGTCCCTGGTCTTCGGGTCCGCCACCGTTCACCGGAATCTCCCGGCCGCGCGCCTGGTCGAGATCGCGCTCGCCAACGGCGAGGGCGTGCTCGCCTCGAACGGTGCCTTGACGGTCGACACCGGCGAGCGGACGGGTCGAAGTCCGGGCGACAAGTTCCTCGAGGACACCCCGGGCATTCACGACAGCATCGGCTGGGGGAAGGTGAACCAGCCGATCTCGCCGTCGAACTTCGCCCGGCTCGAGAAGAAGGCTCGCGCCTATCTCGCCGGCAAGTCCGACCTCTACCGGTTCGACGGCTTCGCGGGCGCCGACCCGAACTACCGTCTCAACGTCTCCGTCGTCACCGAGGAGGCCTGGCACTGCCTCTTCGCGAAGACGCTGTTCATCAATGCCGCGGCGTCCGAACTCGCCTCGTTCGAGGCGGACTGGACGATCCTCAACGCCTGCAACCTGAAGATCGACGATCCGGCGGCGTACGGCCTGACGAACGACCTGTGCATCGTCCAGTCGCTCGAGCAGCGGAAGGTGATCATCATCGGCACGCGGTACGCCGGCGAGATCAAGAAGTCGATCTTCTACGCGATGAACTACGACCTGCCCGACATGGGCGTGTTCCCGATGCACTGCTCGTCGAACGTCGACGCGGCGGATGCGTCGAACGTCGCGCTCTTCTTCGGCCTCTCGGGCACCGGCAAGACGACGCTCTCCGCCGATCCCGCCCGTCCCCTCATCGGCGACGACGAACACGGCTGGTCCGACGCGGGCGTCTTCAACATCGAGGGCGGCTGCTACGCGAAGTGCATCAACCTCACCCGCGAGGGTGAGCCGCAGATCTGGGACGCGATCCGCTTCGGCTCCGTCCTCGAGAACGTCATCCTCGACCCGCGCACCCGCGTGCCGAACTACGACGACGGCAGCAGGACCGAGAACACCCGCGTCACCTACCCCGTGTCGTTCATCGCCAATGCGACCATCCCCTCCGTCGGCGCCCACCCGAAGAACGTCATCTTCCTCACCGCCGACGCCTTCGGCGTGCTCCCGCCCGTGAGCAAGCTCACCCGCGAGCAGGCGATGTACTACTTCATCAACGGCTACACCTCCAAACTCGCCGGCACCGAGGCCGGCGTCACCGAACCGCTGCCCAACTTCAGCCCGTGCTTCGGCGGCCCGTTCCTGCCCCGCCCGCCCATGGTCTACGCCGAGTGGCTCGCGAAGCGGGTCAAGGACCACGACGCCGACGTCTGGCTGCTCAACACCGGCTGGACCGGCGGTCCCTACGGCGTCGGCAGTCGCTTCAAGCTCAAGTACACCCGCGCGTTCGTGACCGCCATCCTCGACGGATCGCTCCGCAACGCGACCTACGACACCCACCCGATCTTCGGTCTCCACATGCCGACGACGGCGCCCAACGTCCCCTCCGACGTCCTCAACCCGCGCCACACCTGGTCCGACAAGACCGCCTACGACGCGAAGGCGACCGACCTCGCCAGACGCTTCCGCGAGAACGACGCGAAGTACGCCATCGCCGACGCCGTCCGCGCGGCCGGACCGTCCGTCTGAATCCGATCGGGGTTCACCACGGATCGGGGTTCACCACGGAGGCACGAAGGGCA
>JAGQOI010000318.1 GCA_020427625.1 Phycisphaerales bacterium
CACCCGACGCCACGGACCCCGGCGAGATCCGCATGATGATCGGGCCCGGCGGATACGTCGGCGTCACCCGCGTCGAGGACGGCCACCTCACCATCGGCGCGGCGATCGATCCCCGCCGCACTCCCGCCGCCGAGACCGCGCGCGACGTCGTCGTCCGCATCGTCCGTCCGCATCGGCCCGGTCTCGCCGACGCACTCGCCGGCGCGTCGCCCGACGAGTGGTTCGGCGCCCCGCCGCTGGCGCGACGACGCCCGTGCCTGGCGACGACGCGCGTCCTCGTCATCGGCGACGCCGCGGGATACGTCGAGCCGTTCACCGGCGAAGGCATGGCCTGGGCGCTGGACGCCGGTCGACGGGCGGCCATCCTGGTGGCGGGCGGCTGGCGCGCCTCGCTGCTCGCGGACTGGCCGCGCGACCATGCTCGTCACGTCCGTCGTCGGCAGCGATGGTGCGGCGCGCTGCGATCGGTGCTGCATCGTCCGCGCCTGGCGTCGGCGGCGTTGTGGCTGGGCGGCGGCTGTCCCGGGGTGATCGACGGCGCGATTCGCGCGATCGCCGCCTCGCCGCCCGCCGTCCGGGCGGTGAGCCCGTGAGACCTCCCGGCGAGGTCCGGTGTTCCGGGCTCGGCGTGGCGCTTCCGGCGCACGCGATCGACCAGGCCGATGCCGCGGCGATGGCGAGCCGCCTCGTCGCCGCCTCGCCGGCGATCGCATCCCGCATCGAGCGTCTGTACCGATCGACGACGGTGATGCGCCGTCACCTTGTCATCCTCGACGACGCGGCGGGCGCCTGCACGTTCTATCGGTCACGCTCGACGGACGAGCCGCGCGGGCCGGACACGGCGGCGCGACTCGCCCGCTACCGCGACGTCGCGCCCGATCTCGCCGTCGTCGCCGCCCGCGGCGCGCTGAGCCGCGCCGGACGCGACGCCGGATCGATCGAGCACCTGGTGACGGTGACGTGCACGGGGTTCGCGGCACCGGGTCTCGACCTCGCGCTCGTCGATCGCCTCGGGCTCGGATCGAACGTGAGTCGAACCCACATCGGCTTCATGGGATGTCACGGCGCCCTGAACGGGTTGCGGGTCGCGTCGGCGCTCGCGTCGACCGGACCCGTGCTCCTCTGCGCCGCCGAACTGTGCAGCCTGCATCTCAACTACGCGACGGATCACGCGACGATCATCGGCAATGCGCTCTTCGCCGACGGCGCCGCGGCCGCGGTGATCGAGTCGACCGGCGCCGGGATCCGACTCATCGATCAGTTCAGCGAGATCGTTCCGGCGACGGCGACGGCGATGCAGTGGATCGTCGGCAATCACGGGTTCGAGATGACGCTCGACGCGCGGGTGCCGGAGCACGTCGCCGCGACGGTGCGGCCGCTGCTCGACGCCCGCCTGAAGACCGCCGGCCTGGGCGTCGCGGACGTCGCGCACTGGATCGTCCATCCGGGCGGCCCGGCGATTCTGGATGCGATCGAGGCGCGACTCGGTCTCGGCCCGGGCATTCTCGACGCGTCGCGCGAGATGCTCCGCACGCGGGGCAATCTGTCGTCCGCGACCGTCCTGTTCATCCTCGACGACCTGCTCCGGGCGGGGCTGAGGGGGCCGGTGGTGATGCTCGCCTTCGGCCCGGGCATGACCATCGAGGGCGCCGTGTTCCTGCCCTCGGGAAACCATTGACGGCGACCGGGGTGTCGGACGGTGGTCCGGATCTCCAATCTCCCCCAAATCCCCGGTTTGCGCGTGCCTGCCCGCCGGTCTTGCGGTCTAATGTCGAGGGGGGCTCCCGGATCAAGGAGCCAGGCGATGATGAATCGATTCCGGACCATTCTGCCTGCCGCGTGTCTGGCACTGATGACCTCGTCAGTCCGAGCGGGCGACTCATGCCCGGCCGACCTCGACGGCGACGGCGTCGTCGGCAGCGCCGACCTGGCGATCCTGATTGCCGCGTACGACGACAGCGGGCCCGGCGATCTCGACGGCGACCGCGTCGTGACCGGCGCGGACCTCGGTCTGCTGCTCGCCGCATTCGGACCGTGCGCACCGATTCCGGCGCCGGTCGTGACGTCGGCCGAGATCGCCTGGGACGAGGTGACGGACGCCGAGACGGAGGCCCTGGGCCTGCGCGAGTTCGACATCTTCGTGCAGTTGGAGTTCGCGACGTCGCAGGTGCTGAACGTGTTCGATGCGTCGATCGTGGCGACGCCGTCCGGATTCGTGCACGCGCCGGAGATCGGCGGCAACGTGCCGCTCCCGGAGTCGGTGTGGGAGCGCAACGGTCTGGCGTACGACTCGTTCGTGACGATCGGGCTTCAGTACGGCGACGGCAATGCGGTGGCGGTGGATCCCAACTTCTCGTCGTGGGCCTTCCAGGGCGGGATCGCGATGGGGACCGGCGCGGGCTGGTTCAACGCCGATCCGACCAATGCGCAGGGTTTCGCCGACCATTTCGACGGGTACCGTGTCCGCATCGCGACGCTCACCGTCGCGATGGATGCGCAGATCACGGGCACGATCTCGTTCATCTGCGTGAATGGTGCGGGCGCACCGGAGATCGCCAGCAGCGCCTTCACGATTCTCGCCAGCGCACCCCTCGCGGACTTCGACCAGGACGGCAGCGTCGACGCGACCGACCTCGCATCGCTCCTCGCCCGCTGGGGTCCCTGCTGCCTCGGTGACCAGAACGGCGACAGCGTCGTCGATGTCAGCGACGTCGTGCTCATCAGCGGCGCCCAGGGACCGTGCTCGCAGATCCACCCGTGTCCGGCCGACCTCAACGGCGACTCGTTCGTCGACGGCATGGACATCCTCATCGCGCTCGACCACATCGGACCCTGCCCCATCTGTCACGAGGATCTCGACGACAGCGGCACGGTCGATTCCGACGATCTCATCATGATCCTGTCGAACTGGAGCACCCAGGCGCCGTGACGCGCCCGACGCACGTCACCGGATGAAGCGCAGACGCCCGAAGTCGGGCATGAGGCGGGGCAGACCGTCCCAGATCCGCAGCGGCGACGGGAAGTACACCGCCCACGCCTTCCCCAGCAAGAGCTTCCGGTGCACGACGTACTGCGCGTCGTCGATCTGGTGACGCACGAGCGGAGCCGCCGGCGCCCACAGACGGGAATCGTTCGACGCCGGACTGTTGTCGCCCAGCACGAGGAAATGATCCGGACCCAGCATCGCGAGGTGCGAGGGATGCGTCGCGTTCGCCGCCCGCGAACGGTCGCGAAGGCCCTGGAACTCGGCCCGATAGTGCAGGTCGCGATCGACGTGCACCCGACGCAACGTCACCGGCGATCCGCTGAACCGCCACCGCAACTCCGGCGGAAGAGCCCGGGGCGGAAACTCCGCGGCCACGAACTGCGACGTCGCGAACGTCGACTCCGGCTTGCCCGTCGCCGCCGCGAGACGCGCGGCCGGACCCCAGTCGTACGTCAGCGGCTCCATGATCGACGCGCCGTCGACGAACATCCACATCGCCTGATCGACGTGCCAGAACTCGACATCGAACACCGTGCCCGGCGCCGGCATCGTGAACGGCACGGTGCGCTCGGTCCACGGCCCGTCCGGATCGTCCACCCGGCGGAACGCCATGCGTGCCTCGCCGTCACGGAGCGTGAATCGGAAGAGATGACTCCGCGCTTCGAGTTCGAACGTCGTCTCGAACCCGGCCTGCGTCGCCTCGATGCCGGCCGACACGCGAAGATCGCTCACCGGGCGCACCGACTGACCGTCGAGGCCCTGGTAATGGGCCATGTTGTAGGCGTTCCAGTCGGTGATCTCCATGCGACCATGATCCCACTGGAGTTCGGATGGATCCGCGCTCGTGCAGACGTAGTCGCGACGACCGTTCGTCTCCCAGCGCGAGCCCTGCCACGGCGAGACCCACTGACGACCCGCCCGCTCCGGCTGGACCGGGATGTACTCGCCGTGATGGACCGGCTGCCAGACCGCGCGCTGGACGAACTCGGGCTTGCGCTGCACGACGAAGTCGTCGAGCCGGTCGCCCGTCGTCGCCGGACCGGCGAAGACGTCGCCGTCCGCCAGCCAGATCTTCTCGCGAGGCAGACCGATGAGACGCTTGATGAAGTTCTCCGCGTCGCCCACCGGCGCCGTCGGATTCTTGAACACGACGACGTCCCACCGACTCGGCTCGAAGAACGGATACATGAGCTTGTGCACGAGGATCCGGTCGCCCATCCGGATGTCGTTCACGAGGTTGCGGTACAACGTCGGGTCCGGCGACTGGAGCCGGCCGAGCATCGGATCCACCGTGTAGTGCGGACGCTCCAGCACGCGGGCCATCGCGTCCGAACTCGAACTTCGCGCGGCATCCTCGATCTCGGAGATCATCCGGTACGAATCCACCGCGTACGTGTAGCCGGTGTACTCCGACGTCCACAGCGTGTGACGTCCCATCAGCGTGGGCGCCATCGAACCCGTCGGAATGACGAAGCCCTCCAACGCGAAGCCGCGGAACGTCATCGCCAGCACGAAGGCGACGACGAGCGACTGGAGCGTGTCGAGAATCGAGTGGCCGGTCGGACGGGGGGCGGGTCGCTCGGGCATGGCCGCATCCTATCAACCGGGTGACGATCCGAGGCGGCCGGAACTTGATCCCCCGGGACGCGATGACCAGAATGGAGGGAACCGGACCACCCGGTTTCGCCGAATGGTCCCGTGGACGGGTCGCGCCCTCCCGCTCACCTCAACCCGGAGGTTTCGTCGTGACGAGGAATTCGCTGATCCTGGCCGTCGCGGTCGCCGTCATCGGACCGGCCGCCCTGACCCCGCCCGCTCATGCCCAGACGCTCGACCAGCGTCTCGATCACGTGCGCCGGAGGCACGCCGCGCCGACCGAGGCGCCCCGGGCGCTCTCGACCCGCGAGCGGGTGCTTCAGACCGTCCTCCATCGGACCGTCGACGTCGACTTCAACCACACGCCCGTTCGAGACGCATTCGAGACGCTCCAGACGATGGTCGATCTGCAGATCGTGGTGCGCTACGCCGACGACGCCGTCGGACACGGCATCGATCCCGACACGCCCATCGTCCTCGACGTCCGACACCTGCCGCTCGTCGACGTCATCGAACGCATGCTCGAACAATGCGAAGCGGTCGAGCCCTGCACTTGGCAGATCCGCCGCTCGTACCTCGAGATCGGCACGAAGGCGCGGCTCGGTCTGCCCGCGGCCCAGGAGATCCGCGCGTATCCGATCGACGATGTGCTCTTCCAGGCGCCCCGCTACGACAACGCGCCGCAGTTCTGGCTCGAATCCGGGTACGGGTACTACCCGCCCGCCGGCGCCTACGGCCGAACGTACGCCCCGTCGAGCATCCGACCCTCCGTCAACCGACCGGTCGGGCCGGGACAGACCTACGGGTCGACGCTCGGCGCGGTCGTGCCCTCGACGGCCGACCGCGACGATCGCGCGCAATCCGTCATGGACCTCATCACCGACCTCATCGAACCCCAGGCCTGGGAAGCGAACGGCGGAACCTGGGCGACCCTCCGGTACCAGGACGGCGTGCTCATCGTGCGCGCCCCGGACTTCGTCCACCGGCAGATCGGCGGCTATCCGCACGTCGCGCCCCCCGCCCCCGCGATGACCCCCGCGACGGACGCCGACTCGACACCGACGACGACGACCGCCCCGACGGCGACCGGAGCGACCCCGACGCCCTGACCTCGCGCCTCGTGGTCCCGACATCCGAACACGACAGACCGCGGCCGGACGTTCGGCCGGGGTCGTGTTCTGAGCGCCCGATCGCGGGCGTCAGGATTCCTGTTCCGGCGGCTTCCGGCCCGGGCGTCGTCGCCGACGACG
>JAGQOI010000319.1 GCA_020427625.1 Phycisphaerales bacterium
CGACCGAGGCGATTCCGTCGTTCACGCGGATCGCCCGCGGCCCGGCGTCGGTGATGATGGCGAACATCGCATCATCGACGTACCCGTGCTCGACGGCGTGACGGGCGAGACAGCGCAGACCGTTGCCGCACATCGCCGACGTGCCGCCGTCGGCGTTGATCACCCGCATGCGCATCGCGTCGCGGGCGTCGCGTGAGAGGATGAGCAGGCTGTCGGCGCCGATGCCGGTCTCCGGATCGCACATCGCGACCGCCAGGGCGGCGAGGTCGGTCCGGGCGGCGAGGTCCGGGCGTGCGATCGCGTCGAGGATGATGAGTTCGTTGCCCGCGCCGCTCATCCGCACCCAGGGCACGCTCATGACGATTCCGTCCCGGCGGGCGCGGTCGGCACGAGGCGTCCCGGATCGACGCCCCGGTCGATCCCCCGGTCGATCCCCCGGTCGATCCCCCGGTAGATCCAGAGTTCGGTGAGTTCCGGTTCGGGGGTCGGGTCGAGCGCGTCGAGATGGATGACGCCGGCCTCGGCGAGGACCGTCGCGAGAACGAAGAGCGCGAGCCACGCGCCGCACACGGCCTTGATCCAGCGGACGTGTCGATCGATGGCGAGCGTCTGCATCGGTCGTCCCGTGAGGGTCCGGAGGTAGTCGCCGCGCCAGGCGATCGAGCCGTGACGCCAACTGCGGCGATCGGGATCGACGGCGTTGAGGGACGAGATCGTCATGAGCGCGCCCCGCATGGCGTCGACCGCCTCGGGGCGCACGCGCCCGTCGGCGTCACCGGGCAGACCGAGTCCGCTCAGGTGCTGCACGGCGAAGGTGTCCGCCTGTCGCTCGAACCGACGACTGATCCAGCCGAAGCCGAGCAGGACGATCGACATGCCCGACACGAGCACGACGCCGTCGATCCAACCCGGCGAGACGTCGTCGAGACGACCCGCGTGCTCGAGCCCGCGCACGGCGAGATCGAGCACGAGCATGACCGACGTGAGCAGCGCGAGCAGCACGACGACCATCCACGGCATGTGATGACGCCGCACGTGTCCGACCTCGTGCGCCATGACCGCCTCGACCTGGTGCTCGTTCATCGTCTGGATGAGGCCGTCCGTCATGAGCACGTAGCGGAACCAGCGGACGAACCCCATCACCGCGGCGTTGATCATCAGGCCGCCCGTCTTCCACAGGACGAGTTCGCGCACGCCGACGCGATGGCGGCGGCACGTCCGCACGAGCATGTCGCGGATCGGCCCGTCGGGGAACCGCTCGACATCCTGCACCGCGAACGTCACGGCGGGCGCCGCCAGGAGCACGACCAGGCTGCACAGCACCCGCGACCCGTCCACCGCCCACGCGTACCGCGGCCCGACGTCGAGCCAGAAGGCGACGCGATCGACCGCCTCGGCGGCGCCGGCGATGAGCAGGATCGGCACGAGCAGCAGCAGGATGTGCAGCCGGAACTGCGTCGCCGCGTGACCGAACCGACCCGGCAGCGAATACACCGGCTGACCCGCATCGAGGGACCGGATGAGCATGGCCTCGCGCACGATGCGATCGATCGGATAGACCGCCCACCACGTCGCGAACAGGCCGAGCAGCGCCGGCGCGAGGATGATGATCTCGTCCACGAGCACGAGATCGCCGACGACGGCGCGCACCGCCTCGACCCACCCGTACAGGAACACGCACGCGCCGTGATGCGCGACGACGAGCAGGCGCGCCGCCGAGGCCGCCCGCTCCGCCCGGATGATCCACCGCGGCTTCCCGCGCCGGACGCGACGGCGGCCGATCGCGACGATCCCCGAGAGGATTGCGATGAGCCCGACGAGCGGCCCGAACACGAGGACCGGCGTCCACCGACCCGGCTCGACGAGCGCCTGGTCGACGACGCGGATGCCGCCGTCGTGAACCATGATCATCGCGATCAGGATGATCGAGAGCACTTGCATCGGGACCTCACCGAATGGCACACGACGGCGGCGTCACGGGCGCTTGATCTCGCCGAGATCGACGATGACGCGGTCGTGTCGGTAGTAATCCACGTTCAGCGTGGCGCTGTCGATGAACGTGAAGACGAGACAGTTCGTCCGCTGGACGTCGGCATACTGGCTGTCGCCGAAGCCCGGCCCGGCGTAGCGGGCGCTGTCGTGGTCCTGGGCGTGGAAGTGGAAATGGAAGAGCGAGGTGTAGCCGCGCTCGATCATGTCGACGCTCGCGATGAACGTGAAGTCGCCGCGGCGCTGGGTCGGGACGAACTCGACGACCTCGAACCGACCCTGGGGATCGAGCTGCACGAGCCCGCCGTATTCGGTCGAGCGGTCGGCGAGATCGCGATCGGCGTAGTCGAAGAGGTGCCCGACGATCTCGGGCACGGCCATCGCCTGCGACGCCATGAGGATCGCGGCGAGGTCGCCCCAGGTGAGCCGGTCGCGCTGCTCGAACAGGCGCTGCGCCCACTCGCCGCCGAGCCCGTCGTAACTGCGGCTGTTCAGATGGCGCCGGCCCGAACGCACGTACGACTCGGCGCGGGTGTAGAGATCGGCGGTCGACAGACCGAGCAGTTCGGGCTGGTGGCGCGCCGCAGCGACGATGACGGGCAGATCGCGCAACTCCAGGTCGAGCGCCCGCACGCCGGTGAGGCGCTGAGACGCGGCGATCGCTTCGGCCCAGAACCCCGCATACGCCGGCTGCCGGAGCACGCGCAGCCAGAGGATCTCCTGTCGATTCCACGGGACGATGCCGAGGTCGATCGCGCCCTGACGAAGGTCGATGAGCAGCGCATCGCGTCCGGGATCGGTATTCCGGACGAGTTCGACGAGTCGGTCGCGGAACCCGAGTCGGTGCAGGAGTTCCCAGCAGCGGAGGCGAAGGTTGTGCTGGTAGAGGTCGCTCGCGGTGACGAAGAGATCGAAGACGAGCGCGTCAACCTCGGCGTCACCGTACATGGTCGCGAGGGCCTGGTACTCGGGACGATCCTTCTCGTCCGGAAAGGCGCCCATCGGCTCGGCCCACGCCCGGACGAGCGTCGGCGCGAGGTCCGTCCACTTCCGCTCGGCGATGAGTTCGCAGAGGCGACGACGCCACTGGATTGCCGTGAGCCGCGGCAGGGCGAGCGTGATCTGCTCGTGAAGTCCGGCGGGATCGTGTCGTTCGAGGCGCAGGAAGGCCGCCTCGCGGGTCGCGAGCGTGTAGCCGGGATCGGAGATGAACCGGCGCAGGGCCCGGAGATACTCGGGATTCCGGGGCTCGGCGTCGAGCGCCGTCATGGCCGCCTCGTACCGTCGCGGCGACAGTTCGAGGGTGTTCACGGTCGTCATCGGATCGTGCGCCGCCTGCGGCCCGCAGCCGGGCGCAAGGAGGCCGACGCCGACGGCGACGAGCAGCGCGCCGAGTCCGACGAGCGGGCGACGGCGGCGACGGGCGAGGGAGCGATCATCCATGCCGGTAGTGGTAGTCGCTTTTCCGACGCCGGTCTACCGGTACAATGCAGGTGAACCCCGCGCGGCGAACCGCGTGCCCCCCGATTCGAGGAACGATCTGGATGCCGGAATCGCCGTCGACCCCACCGAGCCCCTCGTCGCGCGAACATGGTGCGAGTCACGGCACGCTGCGCGAACAGGTCACGCGCGTCCTCGATCTCATCCGCCCGGCGGTCCAGTCCGACGGCGGCGACCTCGAGCTCGTCGACGTCAGCGACGACGGCGTCGTGACGGTTCGCTTTCACGGCGCGTGCGTCGGCTGCCCGTCGAGTTCGATGACCCTCCGGTCGGGAATCGAACAAAACCTGAAAATCCGGGTCCCCGGCGTGACCGACGTCGTGGCCGTCGACTAAACTGCTGCACACGATCGCCTTACGACGACACGTCCGGTCGCGGGCCGGGC
>JAGQOI010000320.1 GCA_020427625.1 Phycisphaerales bacterium
GGCGCATGCACGATCCGAACCGGTCCCTCCGCCCGTGGCGGCATCACCTCGATCGCCCGCGGATCCACCGACGCGTACGGCACGAACGACGCGCCCGGCACGACATGCAGCAGATCCGGATTCACGCAGAACAACCCGTGACAATGACGGGCCGCGTACCGGATCGACGCCCGCTTGCCCGCATCCATCGCCGCCGTGCACTGACCCGCCCCCGCCTCCGCGCCGCCGCAGCACGAGACCGCGAAGTGCGCCCGGCAATACGACGTCTGCCGCGCATCACACCCCTGGAACGTCATGAACACCCGCTTGCCCAGCGCACGCAGCAGCGGCAGATCCACGCCCCACCCGCCCGGCGCCGGCAGCATGCCCTGCCCGAAGTTGAAGTGAAACACGTCGTACCGACGCGCCGCCTTCGCCAGGAACGCCAGCCGACCCGCCAGCCGACCCGCCTTCGAACGACCGCCCAGGTCCAGATCGATGTCCACGTCGTAGTGAAACGGCGACCGACGGAACACCGCGACGTCGCTCGTCGCGCCGTACGACCGCTCCGCCCGCGACAGGCCCGTCGGATTGCCGCCGACGTCCGTCGGACAATGCAGGATCCGCAGCGAGGACGGCGTCGAGTCAGGCATGGGACGCCAGGGTCAGACGCAACGCGACGTCCAGCGGCGTGAACGTCGGCGCGAGCAGCGCCCGCAGCCGCCCGACGTCCGCGATGTAGTCCGACTCCCGCGCCCGATCGGCCGCCTCGATCACCGGATCCACGCCGAGCACCGCGCCGATGCCCGTCGCCAGGCGACGCACGCTCACCGGCTCGTCCGCCGCGACGTTGATCACCCGGGGCACGTCACGACCGTCGAGCGCCCGCGCCGCCAGACCCGCCAGACATCGAGCCACGTCGTCCACGTACGTCAGCGAGATCCGCAACCCGCCGTGATCCGACTGGTCGAGCGGATTCCGCTCCACCGTCACCGGCTCCCCGCGCTGCACCCGGCCCGTCACGCCCGGCACGAGCATCGTCGCCTGACCCGGACCGAACGCGCCGAACAGACGCGCCCGGATCACCGCCATCGGACCCGGCAGAATCGCCAGCGCCTCCTCGGCGCTGATCTTGCTCAACGCGTACGCATGGTCGCGCCGAACCGGCCGGTCCTCGCTCATCGGCTCGAACCCCGGCGCATAGATGCTGCCCGTCGACGCGTAGATGAACGCCTTCACGCCCGCATCGATCGCCGCCTCCGCCCACCGCAACGCACCGATCACGTTCACGCCGAACAGGTGCGCGCCATGGCGCGGGAACGCACGATAATGCGGCGACTGCGCCAGGTAGAACACCGCCTCCGTCTCCGGCTCCACCACCGGCGCATCGACGATCACGTCCGCGACGTCCACCGGGAACCGCGTCTCCACCTCGTGATGCACCAGGCCCGCATCGATCCCCCGCACCCGGTGACCCTGCGCAACGAGATGGTTCCCCAGATGACGCCCGACGAAGCCGCCGCCGCCGACGATGATGCAGTTCATGATGCACTCCTCGAGCCGCCCGCATGCGCCGAGCCGCCCGCGTCCGCCGGACCCGTCACGCCGTGACGCCGGTACGCCTCCGCCAGACGTGCCGCGAAACGCTCCGGCGTATGGTAGCGTTCGATGTACCGCCGACCCGCCTCCCCCAGCCGACGCAGTCGCGCCCGGTCGCCCGCCAACTCGCGCAACGTCGACTCCACCGCATCCCGCGGGGTATTGATGATCGGGCATTCGCCCGGCGCCAGCAGGTACGACTCCGGACGACGGATGAAACACATCACCGGCTTGCCCAACGCCATCGCCTCCTGCGCGAGATAGCCGTGATACCCGATCAGACACTGGTCGAACACGACGTCCGCCGTCCGGTACAGACGCAACGCCTCGACGTTCGGAACCCGCTCCACCATCACCAGCTCGATCGACACCCCCGACGCCCGCAGACGCTCGACCGCCGCGATGAGATGGTCCGTCCCCTTGAAATGCCGGTGATTCGGCGCATGCACCACCCGCAACGGACCACTCGACGCCACCTCCGGATACGACGGCGCATACCGGGACCCGCCGTCCGCCTCCAGGTCCACCGGCCAGAAGTACACGCCCGGATCACTGCCCGGCGTGTACTCGATCATGTCACCCATCGAGAACACCGCCGACGCCGCGGCACGCACCCGCGCATACTGTGCCGCGCCCGCGACATCGTCGCAGATGCACAGCCGACCCGGCGACGGGCAGTTCGTGCAGCAGTTCGGCTCACCCAGCGCCTTCGTCCGCGCCGTCGTCCGAACGTCCGCGCCGTACGTCCAGAACACGAGCTCCCGACCCAGCCCGCGCAACAGATCGAGCTCGCCCGTCACCATCCGGTACGGCCCGCGCGGCGTCAGCACGCCCCGATCACAGTAGAAATGGAACCGGTCGTACTTGCGGCTCGCCCACACGAGCACCGCGTACGGCAGCACCGTCCGCACCAGCGGCACCCGCATCCACCGTGACAGGTCGTACGTGAACGCGTCCGTGATGAAGTACGTGTGCAGCACCAGCGAGTCCGACTCGACCCCCAGGCGACGCTCCGCCTGCGCGTTGATCGCCATGTTCAGGATCGGCGAGCCCGTCCACAGACTCCGCACCGGACCCGGCCGCCGCCGCCGCCTCGACAGCACCCGCGCCACCGCCGACGTCGTCGCCAGCAGCACGCCGTGCACGAGATCCCGAATCACGGCGCCGCACCGTCCAGCGCCGCGCGGATCGCCTCCGAGAACCGCTGCGTGATCACCGCGCTCGAGTGATACGTGTCGTACCAGCGAATCCCCTCGGCCTGAATCCGCGCCCGGAACGCCGCATCACCGTGCAGACGCGACAGACCCGCCTGCACCTCCTCCGGCGTCCGTGCATTCAGAATCGGCGGCAACTCCGGAAAACACCAGTGATGACGCTCGGGATCCAGGTACAGCATCACCGGACGACCGCACATGAGCGCCTTCGGCGTCAGACTCCCGAACGCGCCGAGATGAAACTGGTCCGCGACCAGGTCCGCCGCCTCGACGTACTGGATCATCCGACGATTCGGCTGCGGCGGAATCCACAGCACGCGATCCGCAACCCCCAACTCCGCCAGCAGCGCCCGCGACTGCGCCACCGTCTGACCCCAGTCCACGAAGATCGCGCCCGCCGTCGGACACGTCTCGTGCACGAACCGCGCAAACCCCCGGATCAGGATGTCGTTCCCCTTCTCCCAGTCCGGATGACGACGCGCCTCCCAGTGCTGACGCGCCGGATGAAACACGAGCAGATCACACCCCCCCAGACGCGCCCGCAGATCCGCCCCCAACGCCGCCGCCGCCTCCGTCGAGCGATGACGCTCGTTCACCGGATGCGGCACGAACCGATACCGCTCCAGGCCCAGACGACCCGCCGCCGTGATGTTGTCGCAGTTCGTGATGAACACCCCGTCCGACTCGCGATACGTCAACGCGCACAAGCGACCCTGCGCCGTCGGCTGGAACGGAATGTTGCGGATCGTCCCGTGCTCGTACGCGAAGTACGGTCGCTTCCCGCACAACAGCGGCAGAATGCCGTCGGTCGCATAGCCGACCACCGCGTCGTACTGCGAGAAGACCTCCGTCCATCGAGCCAGCACCGACGCGTACCCGATGACGTCCTTGATGAGCAACTCGTCCTCGCGATCCGGAAAGTCCGCGAGAAACCGCGCCGACAGACGATCGTACGCCGCCTCCAGCCGACCCAGCGCCGTCACGCCCGTCGTCGGCGCCGACGCGGCCGGCGCCGACGCCGACGCCCGACGACGCAGACGCTGACGAACCCGCACCGCCCGCGAGACGACCTCACGCTTCGCCCGCGACGCCGCCCGACGCCACAACGCCCGACGAACCGCCGGCGGCGGATCGTCGCGGATCTCCGTCAACGACGCCCAACACCGGTCCGCCTCCGCAGTATCCCCCCGACGCTTCGCGATCAGGTACGCCAGACAGTCCGCCATCGGACCCTGCACGAACCAGCGCGGCCGCTCGAATCCCCCCAGGTCGATCGCGCCCCAGTCCGGCGCGAAGTGGTCCTCCGGCGGATCGTCGAACGCCGCGTCCTCCCACTCCGGACACCCCATGATGTGGTAGTAGTCGTAGCAGATCACGTCGCAGTCGAATCCCGCATCGTTCAGCGCCCGCGCATTCAGATACGCATTGTTCGCGATGTTGCCGATGTGCAGCACGCGGATCGCCCGCCCGCCCGGCGCACCCGCCCGCACGCCACGCGCTTCGGTCTCGACATGTCGGTCGTCTTCGTGTGACACGAGGTTCCCATTCCGGCCGACGTCCGGCCGCCCGCGAGACGACGCTCACGGCAGTCGTACATACTCCGGATGCACGACGAACAACGTACGCGATCGCGCCGGCAGCCCGCGCACGAGTTCGAGCATCCGCCCGCCCGACACCGACGACTCGAACAACGCCTCGCCCCTCGGACGCCCGCCGACCACCCACTCGTCCCGCCCGATGAGCCAGCACTGACACTCCACGTCCCACCCGCACGCCGGATTGTCCACGAGGTACCGACGCATCCACGCCGCGTCCCGAACGCCGCCCGGCGACGTCTCCTGCAGGAACGCCAGCGCCGCCGCCCGGTCCGGACGCTCGTGCGGACGCGCACACGTGCCCTCGTAGTCGAGACCGAGAGACGACATCTGCAACACCCCCAGCGGCAGCACCGTCCGGTCCGGTCGACGCACCTTCCGTCGCAGCAGCACGTGCCTCGCGAACACCTCGTAGTTCTCCGCGCCGCCGTTCACCGCCGCCGAATTGTGCGACACCGTGCCCGTCACGTTCGCCGTCTGCGTGCGCAACCAGTGAATCTCCGCCTTCACCGCCTCGACGCCGTCCATCCCGTGATCCCGCATCAGACCGAACGGATCGATGTGCAGACCGATCTCGCTGCCCGCGACGATCATCGCACGCACCCAGTCGATCACCGCCGGATTCCGCACGAACACGCCGTCATGAACGTCGCCGTAATACGGCGCCGTGTGAAGCAGATAGAAACTGCCCGCGACGCCCAGACGAGCCAGATGACGCGAACACCGCACCGCCGCGATCGGGTCCGCATCGATGTCGTGACGCAACGCCGAGTGACGACGACCGCCCGGCGGCTCGTGACGGATCGCCGACACCGGCACCAACGCCTGACCCGCCGCCAGCAACTCGTCCACGATCCACGTGTAGTACGCGAAACTGTTCGCCGTCGACGCATAGTTCGACGCGACCTGCTCGTGATAGTTCGACGCCGAACGACCCGTCGTCACCCGGTACGGACGCAGACGACTCACGACGGAACCCTCGCGATCACCCGCGTCTCGTACGGAATGTCGCTCCGCGACGTCCGCCGCGGCTCGATCACGATCTCCGTGCACCCCGACTCGCGCAACGTCGACTCGAGCCGACGCGGCGACACGTCCGTGTAGAAACACGAATGCTCCGGCGACCACGTGTATCGATGCTCGTCCAGATCCGGAAACCACCCGCGGTACGCCGTCAGGTACACCCACCGACGGGATGACGACACCATCGCCCGCAACAACGCATCCACGTCGTACACGTTGTCCATCGTCCCGCTCGACATCACCACGTCGCACCGCTCCGCCAACGGCGCGCCGATGAAGTCGACGTCCAGGTACGCGTGACTCGGCGCCGTCCGGTTCGCGCGGCACCACTCGACGTTCCGCGTCAGATCCACCCCGACATACCGCAGATCCGCGAACGCCTCCGCATACCCGACCCCCACGCCGCACCCGAGGTCCGCGATCGACGTGATCGCATCACCCGCCGCGATCCGACCCCGCACCCACGCCATGCACTCCTCGTGCATCAGCCGACGCGTGTCGTACATCCACTCGTACCACGTCACCCCGCCCTCGTGCGCGGCCCACCACGCGCCGTACCGAGGCGGACGCCAGCGCGTCGACGCCTCGTCCCAGTACCCGAGACGCTCCATCGTCCCCGAAGCGATCGCCTCGAACGACCGACGACGACCACCGTCCCAGTCCCGCCACGACGGATACCGACCCGCCGACGCCGAACGGTCCGCGAGCGAGTTGATCTTCCCGTCCAGTTGCGCCTGGATCGCCGACGAATCCAAACCCTCCAGCCCGCAGAACGACGCGACCCGCTGCACGTCCGCCGCCGTCGCCGTCGTGTAGTCCAGACGCATCCACGACCCGTCCGGCAATGCCGACAACGCGTCCAGATACAACTCGTTGATGAACGCCCAGTAGTACGCGCACATCTCCGCCCGTGACAACGACGACCAGTGCGGATGCAGCGGATCCCCCGGACGAGGACGAGGCCGCGCCCGGTCCGACGTGTCCATCCACACCGGCAACCGCATCGCCGCGCTCAACGCATCCGGTGACAACTCGCCCGTCTCGCGGCACTCCCGGTACACGTTGCCGAACAACGACTCGTGCCAGTTCACCAACGACGTCACGACGTCCCGACCGTCCCGAGTCAGCCACACGAACCGACACCCCGTCTCCGCATGCAACGCGCCGATGAACGGACCGTACGTCACGTTCTTCTCGCCGTACGTCCCGTGCGCCCGAACCCCGGCCTCGACCCGCGGCACCACCAGCTCCCGAACCACCCGCGCCGGATCGTCCAGCCGCCCATCCATCGCCAGACGAGTCTCGACGTTCAGGTTCGGCATCGGCTCCGTCGCGCACGACCCGTTCGACGCGCCGTCAAGGATCCGCGCCAACGACGTCGAGCCCGATCGGGCACAGGACAGGATGAAGAAGACGGACATCGCGCGATCACACACCGGGAGCGGATCGCCCGACCGGCGGCCGGGCCCACGTCGCGTTTCGGCCACGAACCGCGAGCATCACGACGGGCCGTCAGTCTACCAGATCCGATCCGCGCACGTCGAAGTCCCAGTCCCACTGATCACACGTCATCATCGCCCGCGCACCACGCACGCCCGTGAACGAACGCGCGCCGCACACCAGCCGACACGACACGATCGAATCCCGCGACAGATCACGACACACCCACGCGCCGTCATCACCCACCGCCGACCGATGCACCGTCCCGCACCCATCCACCTCCACCCGCCACGCACCCGCATCCACCGGACCGCCCCACGTCACCCGACCCGCCAGCACCCGCGTCGATCCGTCCGCCCGCACACTCCCGCGCGGCCGCACGAGCGACCACCCGCGCACCGACACCGCGCCCGTCGACACCACCCGCACCCCGGTGATCGATCCCCGAGGCGGACCCGACGCGCACGGCCGCCGCGCCGCCAGCGACCACACGTGCCGACCCCGCCGCGCCCCGCGCCACCCCCACGCCGCCTCATCACCGTCGCCCACGTCGTACCACGTCCCCCGAGCATCCCGCACCCCGACCCGAACCATCACGCCGTCCGCCGCCTCGAGGTCGAACCGCATGTGCGTGACCCCGCCCAGCGGCACCGGCGCGATCGCCCGCTCGACGTCCGTCACCCCCTCCAGGTCATCGATCACCACCCGCCGCACCGACGAGTCGTCCACGATCGTCACGCTCTCCCGTCCCGTCTCGTCCGGCCCGTTGCGCGTGAAACTCGTCACCGCCCGCCCGTCCACCGCCACCGTCGCCGCCGCCGCGTCGTCGACATGCACCGTCAACCCGTGCAGCAGACGCGTTCCGTACCGCTCGAGATCCGGCACCGTCACGCCGAGCACGGGATCCCCCGCCGACGTCACCGCGACCGCCGATCCCGTCACCGCGATGCGGCCCGCCAGCACCTGCATCACCCGCGACAACAACAGCACCGACGACGCCGGCGCGATCCACACGCGAAGCGCCGTGTCATCATCACCGTGATATCGCGCCGCCAGACCCGCGAACGCCGCCTCCGTCTCGTGCGACCAACCCGTCCCCCGCGTCGCCCGCTGGTTCCCGCGATCATGACCGAGGTGCGTGTACAACACGCCCCCCCGACCCGCCTCCAGCCAGTGCAGACGCTGCACCAGATCGCTCACCTCGAAGCCGAACGCCGAAGGATGCGACATGTTCTTCCCGCCCGGCCACGACGGCGCAAACCCCAACTCGACGTGACGACGACTCAACACCCGACGGAACGCCGCCCGCATCACGCCGTCCGCGCCCGGAATCTCCTGCACGAGGTCGCGCAACGACGTCGGCATCGGCGTCGATGCATGACCGATCGGACTCACGAACCGAACCCCCAGCGCCCCCAGCGAATCCATCACGCCGAACGGACTCGACCGACGATCCATGTCGTGCGCAATCTCCGCCGGAAACGCCTTCGCCCCCGCCGCGGCATGCAGGTTCGCAATCACCCGCACGCCCCGACCCCCGCCGTGCGTCGTCCACAACAGCGGCGACACGCCGTCCCGATCCAGCGCCGACACCACCTCCCCGATCATCCCCGGCGACAACTCCACCGCCAGCACCGACTCGATCACCACGCCCCCGCCCGACTCGATCGTCACGCCGTCACCCATCGACGCCGGCGCCAGATCGACCCACCCGTGAAACCGACCCGCCTCGTCCGGCCCGCCCGGCGCCGCCGACACCGCGCACGCCGCCGACCCGGCCGCCCGTCCCCGCACCCGCACGCCGTCCAGTGGCCCGGTCGCCGTGATGAGCACGCCGCGAGCCGCATGCGCCGACGCCTCCGGCAATCCCGTCCACGCCGTCCCGTCCCGATGCAGTTCGATCACCTGCACGCTGTCCATCCACGCATGAAACGTGTCGATCGCGCCCTGGTGGAACCACCGCGCGACCCGATACCCGTCCCACGACGCCTCCCGCAATGCCGCGCCCGGCCCGCCCGTCAGCGCGCCGATCGACGTCCCGCCGCTCGACACGCCGTAGAAACTGCCCGCGATCGGCAACCCCAGATCGTCGTGCAGACGCACGCGAATCGCCTCCACCTGCGCCGCCGTCGACCAGTCGACGTCACTGTTCACCGCGAGATAGTGCCGGAACGGATACGGCAGCGGACGCACGACCCGACGCTCGCTCGGCGCCGCCCGCACGTGTGCCGTCGAGATCACCACCAGCGTCCGCCCACCCGCCCCCGATCCGAGCGCCGCCGTCGCCGCCCGAACGTCCAGACCCTCACGCCACCGACCCGACCCGTCACACACCCGCCAGCCCGACCGACCCGTCGCGAGCACCCGGTCCACCGTTCGCGCGGCTCGCACCGTCGGCCGCGCGCCGACCGTCACGCCGAGCCGGCGCGAGAACACCGGCCCGCGCGCCAACGCATCGTCAAGATGCAGCCCGCCGACGAAATCCGCACCCGAGCCCCCCGCGTCCGGGCGCGCCGGCAGGAACTTGATCTCCGCGGCATCGAGATCGAACGGCGTCATCACCGCGTCCGCCCACGCCGCCGTCGCACCATGCAGCAACATGAGGTTCAACGCGTCCGCCGCGTCATCCGTCACCGGCGTCGCCAACCCGCCCACCGGCAGCCCGAGCGCCGCCAGACGGTCCGCGACGTCCGTGAGCACCGCCCACGGCGCGCTCGCGGTCGCGAGGAACGCGTCCGCCAGTTCGTTGAGCAGCACCGCCCGCGGCGACCCGCCCGCATCGAGGCGCGACAGCAGGGGATGCGCACGAGGATCGATCGCGATCGCCTCGCCATTCGTGATGACCAGGTCCCCGGCCGCGAACGCCGACACGCCCACCGTCGCCGCGATCCCCCGTCGCGCCACGTCCGCGACCAGCGCGACGCCCGACGCCGTCAGGCCGTCCGTCAGATCGACGCGCACGCCGATCCCCGACCCGCCTTCGCGCAACGCATCGATCGTCACCGCGCCGACGCCCGCCGCATCCGTGATCGCGCCCAGAACCGCCCCGACCTCCTCCGACGTGATCGTCCGCGTCCACGCATCCAGGGCGACCGGCTCGTGACCCGTCTCGAACATCGGCGCCGCCTCGATCGGCGGCACGCTCGGCCGGGCCGACGTCTCCGGGCCATCAGAACGAACGTTCACGGCGTCCTCCCAGTCATCGGCGCGAGCGTACCGGCGACCGGTCCCCGCCGCAATGAGCGGGGTATACTCGTCGCCGCATGACGCCGGCACCCGCGGATCATCTCAATCTCGTCATCGCCGGCGCCGCGCGAAGCGCGACGACGTCGCTCAAGCACGCCCTCGCCGAACACCCGCAGATCGCGTTCCTCGGACGACCCGACCTCGTCGTCGACGGCGCCGACGTCGGACTCCCCTTCGCCGCGTCCACCCTCGCCCGATCCGCCGCCGGCGATGATCCCGCCCTCTATCGCACCATCGCCCGACGCGTCGCCGGACGCGTCGCCTGGATCGGCACCAAGCAACCGTACTTCATGGTCCACCCCCACATCCCGCTCAACCTCGCCGCCCAGATCCCCGACGTCCGCGTCCTCTTCATCCTCCGCGATCCCGTCGCCGCAACCCACTCGCTCTTCTGGCACCAGCATCGACACGGCCAGGTGAGCGGCACGCTCGAGGAGGCCGTCGATCACGCCCTCGCCGCCGCCCACGCCCTCGGCGATCCCGAACGACGCGACGCCTGGCCCGCCGCCGCCGACCCCCGCGACATGCTCATCGAGCGCATGCAGTACGCCGAACACATCGCCCGCTACTTCCGCTGCCTGCCCCGCGAACAGATCCACGTCGTCGCGTTCGAACGCTTCCGCGACGATCCCGCCGCATCCCTCGCCGGCGTGATCGAGTTCCTCGACCTCGACCCGACCTTCCGGTCCACCCGACTCGACACGCCGCGCAACGCCTCGCCGACCGACACGCCGCCCCTCGCGCCCGAAACCCGCACACGCCTCGAATCCATCCTCGGACCCTCCAAGCGCCGACTCCGCGCCATGCTCGGGTGGCCCGACGATCTCTGGGCCTGACGCCGCCCGCACGACCCCGGTCAGTGACGCCGCGGTTCGGGGTACACTGCGATCGTGTCCCGCATCGTTCGCGTCGTCGTCGTCCGCTCGCTGAGCTTCACCGGCACCACCTGGCTCAACCTCGTGCTCGGCTCGCATCCGCGCGCCTTCACCCTCGGACCGCCCGATCGAGTCATGAACCTCCCGCCCGATGCCGCCGCCGACGCCTGCCGCGTCCACGGCGAACGCTGCGCCTTCTGGACCGACTTCTTCCGGCAACGACACGCCGACGCCAACTTCTTCGTCCAACTCGCCGAGTTCGCCGATCGCGACGTCATCGTCATCAACAACCCGCTCCCCCACGGCGCGGCTCAGGCCCTCGACCACCCGCAGATCGAGACCCGACCCATCCACATGATCCGCGACGGACGCGCCATCGCCGCCAGCTACCGCCGCAAGTACCCCGACACACCCTTCCTCGACGCCGTCCGCGACTGGCTCCACCCGTCCTACTCGACCTTCGACTACGACGACGCCGATCCCGACCGCCTCTGCCTCCGCTACGAGTCGCTCCTCGCCGATCAACGCGCCTGGCTCCCCCGACTCGCCGCGCACGTCGGTCTCGACTACGACGAATCCGCCCTCCGGTTCTGGGAACACACCCACCACATCACCGCCGGCAACGCGGGCACCATCGCCATGGTCCGACTCCACGAAGGCCAGACGCTGCCCGACAGCGAGAACCGAGCGTTCTACGCCGCCCAACTCGAACGACTCCGCGACGATCCGACCACCACCTTCGCCGACGACCGCTGGGCCGATGAACTCTCCCGACGCGAACGATTCGTCTTCGATCACCTCTGCGGCGACGCCAGCGCCCGCTTCGGCTACCAACGTGACACCTTCACCCTCGACGAAGTCGATACCTTCCGCCGCGAACTCGCCCGCGCCGACGGCACCCC
>JAGQOI010000321.1 GCA_020427625.1 Phycisphaerales bacterium
GCCGCCGTCGGCGATCTCCTCCCAGTCCGGACCGGCGAGGGCCGGCGCGGCCACGACCAGCGCCACCCCCATGACGAACGACACCGACCGCATACCATGCCCGTTCCGCATTCCGTTCTCCTCCTTGCGCACCGATCGGCGCAGCCCTCGTCTCACGGTACCGGGACGCCCGCCCGGACTCAAGCGAAAAGGCGACCGACCCGGCCGATCGACTCAGGGCGCGGCACCGGTGCCCCGGGCGGCGTGCGACTCCGCCTCCATCGTGCGGCCCTGCATGCGGAGGATCGCCGCCATCTCGTCGTGAAGGCGTGGCTCGTCGGGCCGCAGGGCCAGGGCCTCGCGCATCGCCGCCTCCGCCTCCGCGAGTCGCCCGGCCTTGACGAGCGCGAGGGCCAGGGCGTTGTAGGCGAAGGGATTCTCGGAATCGATCTCGATCGTGCGGCGGATGAGGGCGATCCCGCGGTCGAGGTCACCGTACTCCGCCTCCAGCAGCGAGAGCCGGCGCAGCAGCATCAGATCGTCCGGCCGACGTTCGAGCGAACGGCGGCACAGCGCGAACGCCTCGTCGATCATGCCCGCGCGGATCCGGCGCTGGATGACCTCGTCGGCCATGGCGACGAATTCGGGGTGACGCGCCAGCACGTCGTCGGCGTACGCGTAGCCGGGCGCGTCATCGAGTCGCGTATGCAGGACGCGGCTCAGACCGATGCACGACGCTTCCGACTCGCCGTGGCGCGCGATGGCCCGGCGCAGCACCGCCTCGGCGTCGTCGAACTCCAGGCGTGCGCTGTGCAGCCAGGCGATCCGGAGGTCGAGCACGGGTGATCCGGCGAACGCGATCCCGCCGTCGCCGATCGGACCGGAGAGGCGATAGAGTTCGATCGCCCGCGCGGCGGCGTCGGCCATGGCGTCGTCGATCTGCGGCGGCGAGTCGGAGAAGATCGCGCCGGCGGGCACGGTCACCGCATCGTCCAGGCGCGCGGCCGCACCGGCGAGCGTCTGCACGGCGCCGCTGTGCAGCACGAGCCCGAACGCGGCGAGCGACGAGGCGAGGAACACGAATCCGGATCGTCGCACGCGTCCCTTGTACTTCAGGCGCCAGCGGTACAGGTTCGTGCTGTCGTCGCGGATGATGCGCAGGCACTTCCAGGCGAGGAACGCGACGATGCCGGCGATGCCGCCGGCCATGAGCATCGGAATGACGCCGTAGATGCCGCGCACGGCGAAGAACGTGCCGAGGAACACGACGGCGAGGGCGATCTCCTCCGGCCAGGTGAGATCGAAGCGCGGCCGGGGGGCGGCGTGCTTCGGCTCGGGCTTGCGGACGGCGGGCGGTCCGAAGCCGTAGAACAGCGCGTCGTTGGGGCACACGCTGACGCAGTCGAGGCACTTCATGCACCCGGGATCCACGACCATGCCGTACTCGCGCACCTCGTCGTGGACGCGCACGTTCGACGTGCACACGGCGGTGCAGTGTCCGCTCTGGTCGCAGTCGGCGGTGACGCGAATGCGTCCCGGCGCGAACTCGTCGAGCGGCGCGAAGAACCCGCCGTAGGGACAGCCGTACGTGCAGAATCCCTTCGCGCCGAGGAAGTACACCGACGCGATGCCGCAGACGAGGAAGAACGGAATCGCGACGAGCACGCCGGGAAAGGTCGCCCAGAAGTCGGTCGTGATGAGTTGCGACGACATCCGCCAGACCGGCAGCGACGGCGGCGCGTCGATCCAGCCCGACGTCGCGCCGATCTTCGTCGCGATCGGATGCCACCCCCAGCGATACACGACCGGCCAGACGAACATGTAGAGCGCGAGTCCGAGCGGGACGAGCATGAGCAGTCGTGACCGGAAGGCCCGGGGCCGGATGCCGCACCGCTTCATGAGCCAGCCGCAGAAATCCTGGAGCATCACGATGTGACACCCCCACCCGCAGAACCAGCGTCCGAACACGAGGGTCGCGAGGAGGGCGATCACGAAGAACACGAGTCCGGCGTTGACGACGCCCTCCTTCACGAAGGCCATCGAGTCCGACGGCTCGATCGGCGAGAGCGTGCGCCCGCCGAACCAGCCGGTGCGGCGCGAGACGATCCACAGCACGAGATGAAGGATCATCGCGAGCTGGATCGTGACGAGCACGATCGCCCGCCGACGCGAGGAGCGCGACGGTCGCACGGTCCGCGACGACGCGAGCACCGGCAGCGGAATGGCGACGTCGGAACGGGACGGGGTCGGCATGGTGCGCTCTCCGCGGCGTCGACGGATCAGTGCCCGAACGACGTCTGCCCGGACCGCGAGAAGGGCAGCGTGATCGGCCCGAACGGCGTGCCGGCCGCGAGGCCGCCGCTCAGATCGTACGACGCGCCCGAGCCCGTGAGCATGTTGAACGCGGCCAGGCCGAGCGACTTCGGCGAGAACGACAGCGGGATCTCGATCGACGTCGACGTGCCGGGCCTGATCGACATCGCCTTCGACAGGCCGGCATCCGCGACCTCGACGCCGCCGAGCGCCAGCGCGTAGTTCAACTGCGACACGTCGAGCGGGAACGCGTTCGTGTTGCCGATCGTCACCGTCATCACGGCCGACGCGGCATCGAACGACAGATCGGTCCAGCGGACGCCCTCGAGCGACACGTCGGGGACGGCGGGAACGGGCACGGTTCCCTTCTTCGACAGCGGCACGGCGACGGGCCCGACGCCCGGTGCATCGAGGTTCACCGTGAGGCCGGCCGAGTAGGGCACGATTGCGCCGGGGCGCACGCCCTTCACCGACGCGAGCAGCGACGCGAAGTCGAGCTGCGTCGGCACCGTGAGCACGCGCGAGCCGTGCGCGCCGATGGCCGGCGCATCGTCGAGGCGACCGGAGAGGAACGATGCACCCCTGCTCGCGAGCTGGTAGTCGATCGCGGCGACGGGCAGCGGCACGCCGTAGGGATTCGAGACCTCGACGTCGAAGTCCATCGCCGCGCCGGCGAGCGTGAGATCGCGGAGGCGCACGTCGCGGATCTTCGCGGTCGGCTTCGGCGCGCCGGCGATCGCCTTCTGGAGCGTGTCGCATCCCCCGGCGACGACCAGCACGGCGCACGCGAGGCCGGTGACGATCAGGTGACGCAGGGCGACGCGGGTCATGGCGGATCTCCGGGGGTCGACGATGTCACGGGCGGGCCGGGCGACGATGCCGCCCTGAGGCTCATCATGCCCATGATGCTCATGATGACTCATTCGGCCGCATCCCGCGAGAGATGAACGTCCATCTGCGGGAACGGGATGCCGATGCCGGCGCCTTCGAGGGCGTACTTCACGGCGCGGGTGAGCGCGTCCTTCGTCGGCATGAACTGGTCCCGTGGGACCCAGACGCGGACCGACCAGTCGACCGACGACGGCCCCAGGCCGGTGAGGATGACGGCGGGCGGGGGATCCTCGAGC